>JANTGN010000041.1 GCA_024762895.1 Thiotrichales bacterium | reverse complement strand
GACCTGAATATCCGCGAGAAGATGTTCAATGTCAGCTTTGAAGAACGCGACCAGGTCCTGCGCCCTACCGCAGAGGCCGGCATGGAAGCTATCGGCTCCATGGGTGATGACACGCCCCTGCCCGTCTTATCCCGGGAGGTGCGCTCACCCTATGATAATTTTCGCCAGCAGTTCGCCCAGGTCACCAATCCCCCGATCGACCCGATTCGAGAAAGCATCGTCATGTCTCTGGAAACCAGCCTGGGACGTGAACGAAACCTCTTCATCGAGACCCCCAAACATGCCAGCCGTTTGGTGATTGAAACCCCTGTACTCTCCGAGCATGACTATCATCAGCTCCTGAGACTCGATCCGGAACATTACAAGGCCGCGCATATAGAGCTTAATTTCCCAGAAAGTACCGGACTGGATGAGGCCCTGATTGACATCTGTGACCAGGCCGTTGCTCAGGTCCGTGACGGTGGAGTACTCATCGTTCTGACCGACCGAAACATCGAAAAAGGTAAGCTGCCGGCCCACGCCCTGCTGGCCACGGGCGCCGTCCATCATCGCCTGATCAAGGAAGGCCTACGCTGCAAGGCCAATATTATTGTCGAGACGGGGACCGCACGTGACTCCCACCACTTTGCCTGCCTCCTCAGTTATGGTGCCACGGCCATCTATCCCTGGCTGGCCTACGAGAGCCTGCATGATATGACCCGCACCCAGGAGATCCAGGAGAAGGGTTCTAATGCCCTGTGCCAGGCCTATATCAAAGGCATCGGTAAGGGGCTCCTCAAAATCCTGTCCAAGATGGGTATATCCACCATTGCCTCCTACCGCGGCGCCCAGTTGTTTGAAATCGTGGGCCTGCATGACGAGATCGTGGATCTCTGCTTTACCGGCACCACCTCACGCATCCAGGGCACTCGATTTACAGACCTTCTGGCAGATCAGGCCGAGCTGGCCCGACTGGCTTGGAACCCCCGTAAACAAACCAGTCAGGGCGGATTGCTCAAGTATGTTCATGGCGGCGAATACCATGCCTACAATCCCGACATGGTGGCCAGTCTGCACAAGGCGGTTATTTCCGGCGATTATTCCGACTGGCAAGCGCATGCTGACCTGATCAATCATCGCCCCGCCTGCGTGCTCCGCGACCTGCTCAAGCTACGTGAGGATGTCGACCCGGTCGACGTGAGTGAAGTTGAACCCGCAGAAGAGATCCTGAAACGTTTTGACTCCGCAGCCATGTCGCTAGGCGCCCTGTCCCCCGAGGCCCATGAGACTCTGGCCGAGGCCATGAACCGCCTGGGCGGTCGCTCCAACTCCGGAGAAGGTGGCGAGGCCGTTGAGCGCTATGGAACCGTCAAGCGTTCCAAGATCAAACAGGTGGCCTCTGGTCGATTCGGTGTCACACCCCATTACCTGGTCAATGCCGAGGTACTGCAGATCAAGGTTGCCCAGGGTGCGAAACCCGGTGAAGGCGGACAACTGCCCGGGGACAAGGTCAATGAGATGATCGCCAAGCTGCGTTTCTCCAAGCCTGGGGTTGCGCTCATTTCACCCCCGCCGCATCACGATATCTACTCGATCGAGGATCTGGCCCAGCTCATCTATGACCTCAAGCAGGTCAACCCGGAGGCCCTGGTCTCGGTTAAGCTGGTCGCAGAGGCCGGTGTCGGTACCATCGCAGCCGGTGTCGCAAAGGCCTATGCCGACCTGATTACGATTTCCGGATACGATGGTGGAACCGGCGCCAGCCCCCTGACCTCGGTTAAATATGCCGGGTCACCCTGGGAATTGGGCCTGAGTGAAACCCACCAGACCCTGCGCGCCAACAACCTGCGTGACAAGGTCCGGGTTCAGACCGATGGTGGACTCAAGACCGGCCTCGATGTCATCAAGGCGGCCATCCTGGGTGCCGAGTCATTTGGCTTTGGTACCGGCCCCATGGTGGCCATGGGCTGTAAATACCTGCGCATCTGTCACCTGAATAACTGCGCCACCGGCATAGCCACTCAGGACAATGTGCTGCGTATGAGGCACTTCGTTGGTAAGGTCGAGATGGTGATGAACTATTTCAGTTTTATTGCCGAAGAGACGCGCCAGTGGATGGCCAAGCTGGGCATTACCCGCATGACCGACCTGATTGGCCGCACCGATCTCCTGCAGATCATTGAAGGCGAAACCAGCCGTCAGGGTAGTCTCGACTACAGCCCCATTATCAGTAATGGCGGCATTGCCGATGAAGTTCCCAAATACTGCACCAACCCGCGTAATGAACCTTTTGACAAGGGAGAGCTGGCCGAACAGATGGTGAATGACATGCTACCCGCCATCGAATCCAAAAGCGGCGGTGATTTCAGCTACGAGGTGCGCAATACCCATCGCTCCATCGGCGCGCGCATTTCTGGTGAAATCGCCAGGCGACATGGCAACTATGGCATGTCCGACAACCCGTTGATCGTCAATCTCAAGGGAACGGCCGGACAGAGTTTCGGGGTCTGGAACGCCGGTGGCCTACATCTCTACCTTGAAGGTGATGCCAACGACTATGTGGGCAAGGGTATGTCGGCAGGACGCCTGGTTATCTTCCCGCCGGAATCCAGCTCATTCAGGAGCCACGAAACCACCATTATCGGCAATACCTGCCTCTATGGCGCAACGGGTGGACGCCTCTATGCCTCAGGCCTCGCTGGCGAGCGTTTTGCTGTGCGTAACTCGGGGGCAGTGGCTGTGGTTGAGGGTATCGGCGATCACGGTTGTGAATACATGACCGGCGGCGTTGTCTGCGTGCTGGGCAGTACAGGCGTCAACTTTGGTGCGGGCATGACCGGTGGGTTTGCATTCGTCCTGGACGAAGAAAGTGATTTTGCAGACCGCTACAACCATGAGCTGATCGATATCCATCGCCTGGAACCTTCACATATGGAGAGCCACAGAAATTACCTGCTCAAACTACTGCAGGACTATGTTGCAGAAACGGGCAGTCAACACGGACAGAATATCGTCAATAACTTCAGCACTTATTTATCAAAATTCTGGCTCATCAAACCCAAGGCAGCCGAACTGGAATCACTGATCGAGGCCCTGTTCGAGGCCGCCTGATCCAGGAAGGCCGGTCCTGAATTAGACCGGCCCCGGATTCCACGTATATGGGGAGGATTCCAGAGCATTTTATCGATGAGTTGCTGACACGGACCGATATCGTCGAGGTCATCAACCAGCGCGTTCCCCTGAAAAAAGCAGGCCGTGAATATACGGCCTGCTGCCCTTTTCATAACGAAAAGACCCCTTCCTTTACCGTTAGTCCAACCAAGCAGTTCTACCACTGCTTTGGCTGTGGCGCTAATGGCTCTGCGATCGGGTTCCTGATGGAATATGAGCACCTGGATTTTGTCGAGGCCATCGAAACGCTGGCCCATGATGCAGGCCTGGAGGTCCCAAGGGATTCCGGGCCAGGCCCCTCGGGACAACAGGCCAGCCCAAAGATAAAGAACCAGTATCAATTGCTGGAAAAGGCTGCCAGCTATTACCAGAATCAACTGAAGAAACACCCCGAGGCGGTCGAATACCTCAAGACACGCGGTCTGAGTGGTGAGATTGCGCGTGACTATGGGCTGGGATACGCCCCCGATGAATGGGACGGTCTGATCAAACATGTCCAGGCCTCCCCAGAGGACATGGAACTGGCCGGGCTGGTCATCAGGAACGACAGTGGCCGCTATTACGACCGGTTCAGAAATCGTATCATGTTCCCCATCCGTGACCGCAAGGGGCAGGTGATCGCCTTTGGCGGCCGAGTACTGAATGACGGCAGCCCGAAATATCTCAATTCCCCGGAAACCTCGACCTTTCACAAGGGGCAGGAGGCCTATGGACTATACGAGGCGCGCCAGCATACCCGTAAACTCGATCGGCTGCTGGTCGTCGAAGGCTACATGGATGTCATCGCCCTGGCGCAACACGACATTCGCTATGCCGTTGCCACCCTGGGGACGGCCACCAGCGCAGAACATATCCAGCGGTTGTTTAGAATCGTGCCTGAAATTGTTTTTTGCTTTGATGGCGACCGGGCCGGACGAGATGCCGCTCTCAAGGCCCTGAAAACCGCTCTGCCCCAGATGCAGGATGGCCGTGATGCCTATTTCCTGTTCCTGGAAGAAGGAGAAGACCCGGACAGCCTGGTCAGGAAGCTCGGCAAGGAAGGTTTTGAAGCCCAGTTAGAACAGGCCACCGGCCTGGCAGAGTTCTTCATTCAATCTCTGACCCAGTCTCATAATAGCCACAGCCAGACCGGTCGAACTCAATTGGCAAGAGCAGGTATGGAACTGATTCAGGATATGCAGGGAGGGCTGCTCAAGACGCATCTGGTCGAAGAGCTGGGTCGAGTCAGCCATATTCACCCGCATCAGCTACATAACATTCTCAACCAGCCCAGCCAGACGGCCTCGCAAAGGCAGGACCGGCGGCAACAATTGCAGGTCACCCCGGTCAGACTGGTCATTCATGCCCTCCTGCACCAGCCTCAGCTAGCTTCAGAAGCTTCAGCGACCCAATTTCTACATGAACTGGACCTGCCAGGACTGCCGATTGTCAGGGAATTACTTGAAAATATTCACCAAAACCCCAATCTAAGTACAGCAGCACTCCTGGAACGGTGGAGAGGCCGTGAAGAAGAGGCTCATCTTCACCGCCTGATGGAATGGTCACCTCCGGGAGGAGAAGATCTGGATCTGACTCCCCTGTTTCACGACGCCATGAACCAGCTCCAGCGTAGGCATAATGACCAGCGCCTTGAATTACTACTGCACAAGGCCGAACACACGGTTCTGGATGACACTGAGAAAAAGGAGCTAAGCACGCTTCTGACTACTCAGAAAAGTAACACTTAGGTGGCATATAGACTGGCTGAACCAGCCTGAATATGCTAAAGTTCTTGGTTCCATTTTGATCAGGCACATCACGGCACATGGATAATTCAGCTGAACAGCAATCTCGTCTGAAGACCCTCATTACCAAAGGTAAGGAGCAGGGTTACCTCACCTATGCGGAGGTCAACGACCACCTACCGGACACCGTCGTCGATCCAGAACAGATCGAAGATATTATCAGCATGATCAATGACATGGGTATACAGGTGTTTGAGCAGGCCCCGGACCCCGAATCACTGACCATGTCCGACTCAGCAGTTTCTGCCGATGATGATGTCGCCGAGGAAGCCGCTGCCGCCCTCGCCACCCTGGAAAGCGAATTTGGTCGCACTACTGATCCCGTCCGCATGTACATGCGTGAGATGGGTTCCGTTGAGCTACTGACCCGTGAGGGTGAGATCAAGATCGCTAAGCGTATCGAGGAAGGTCAGGCCCAGGTACAGCATGCCCTTGCCTTTTTCCCCCATGCCATCCAGGTCTTACTGGAGTTGTATGCCAGGGTCGACACCGAGGAAGAAAAGCTGACCAATATCCTGGTCAAGTTTATCGATCCCAATGCCGAAGATGAGCTCCCTGTACCCGCTGCACCACAGGTAGCGGCAAATGATGAGGATAATATCGACGACTCAGACGACGACACGGAAGAGGTGGTCGATACCGGACCCGATCCCGAAGAGGCCCGTGAGAAATTCACCCATCTGGGCAAACTACATACCAAGGTGATCAAGGCCGCCGCCAAGGGCGATAAAAAGGCCCTCAACAAGGCACAGTCCGAACTGGCCGACTTCTTCCTGGAGTTCAAGCTGGTTCCCCGTGTTATGGACGCCCTGGCCTGGGAGATGCACGACGTTATCGCCCGCATTCGCATGCATGAACGCCTGATCATGGACATGTGTGTCAAGAAGTCGCACATGCCCCGCAAGGAGTTTATCGACTCGTTCCCTGAAAACGAGACCAATCTCAAGTGGCTGGATACGCACCTCAAATCCAAGAAAAAGTACGTACCCGTACTCAAGGAATTCAAGGATGAGATCCAGCGTGCGCAACAAAAACTCATCAACATCGAGACCGATGCCGGCCTCAAGATCACCGACATCAAGGAAATTAATCGCCGCATGTCCATAGGCGAGGCCAAGGCGCGTCGGGCCAAGAAAGAAATGGTCGAAGCCAACCTGAGACTGGTTATTTCGATTGCCAAGAAATACACCAACCGTGGCCTGCAGTTCCTGGACCTGATCCAGGAAGGTAACATCGGCCTGATGAAGGCCGTCGACAAGTTTGAATACCGTCGTGGTTACAAGTTCTCGACTTATGCCACCTGGTGGATTCGCCAGGCCATTACCCGCTCCATTGCCGACCAGGCTCGCACCATTCGTATCCCTGTACATATGATTGAGACCATCAACAAGCTCAATCGTATCTCGCGTCAGATGCTACAGGAAATGGGTCGTGAGGCTACACCCGAAGAACTGGCCGAACGCATGGAGATCCCCGAAGAGAAGGTCCGCAAGGTCCTGAAGATCGCCAAGGAGCCCATCTCCATGGAGACGCCCATTGGCGATGATGAAGATTCACACCTGGGTGATTTCATTGAAGATGCCAACGTCGTATCGCCTATTGATTCGGCCACTGACGTCAGCCTGGGTGAAGCCACCCGTGGTGTACTGGGTAGCCTGACGCCTCGCGAGGCCAAGGTACTACGTATGCGTTTTGGTATCGACATGAACACCGACCACACCCTGGAAGAGGTCGGCAAACAGTTTGATGTCACGCGTGAGCGCATCCGTCAGATCGAAGCCAAGGCACTGAGAAAGCTACGCCACCCTTCTCGTTCCGAGATGTTGCGTAGTTTCCTGGATCTGGAATAAACCCTTCACAGCATGCCCGGCAATGCGTATTATGCGCCGGGCAAACTCCTTTCGGGCCTGTAGCTCAGTTGGTTAGAGCAGTGGACTCATAATCCATTGGTCGTAGGTTCAAGTCCTACCGGGCCCACCAATTACCTGAATGTTCTTTTCATAGTGTTCATGCAACCATTGATTGCCTGACCATTTAACAGCCCAAGAAACTCTATGACCTTTAAGCCAATCTGAACCGGCCAATCAATAACTGCAGATGTTGCGCCATACGTGCCAGTTCCTCACTTGAGGCTGTTGTCTGATTCGAGGCCGTGGCATTCTGCTCACTCAGCTGACTGACATTAGTGACATTGCGATTGATCTCCTCGGCAACACTGGACTGCTCTTCGGCGGCGGTCGCTATCTGAGTATTCATATCATTGATCTGAGAGACGTACTCGGTGAGCTGGATCAGCTGTTCGCCGGTATGTTTAATCTGATCGAGCCCTGCCTGGGCTTGCTGACGGCCCGATGCGATCGCCGCTGCTGCGTTATGCGCACCGCCCTGTAGCTTCTCGATCATCTCCTGTATTTCCTGTGTCGATTCCTGCGTTCGTTGAGCCAGAGTCCGCACCTCATCCGCAACTACGGCAAAACCTCTCCCCTGTTCACCAGCCCTTGCCGCCTCGATGGCCGCATTCAGGGCCAGTAGATTAGTCTGCTCAGCAACACTCTTAATCACTTCCAGTACGGTCCCAATGTTGTCGCTATGCTGCCCCAGAATATCAATCACATCGGCCGTATGATTTACCTCATTAGCCATTTGTTCTATCGTGGCGACCGTTTCCTTCACAATACGCGCCTCTTCCATCGCTTCCTTATTGGTATCCATAGCCGTCTTCGAGGTCATCCCCGCACTGCTTGCCACCTCGTGTACAGTGGCCGTCATCTCATTCATGGCGGTAGCCACCTGCTCAATCTCCAGTTGCTGTTGATGCAGGTTTCTGTTGGTCTCCTCACTTACCGCCGACAACTGTTCTGAAGCGGCAGCCAGCTGAGATGAAGAGTCATTCAGATCGATTACCATCTGACGCAGGGCCTGCTGCATATTCCGTATGGAATCCATAAGCATCCCTATCTCATTCTGCCCCCGATCCGGTACATCCCGGGTCAGATCTCCATTGGAAATCGTTTCTGCCACCTCTATGGCTTCCTTGAGGCCTCTCGAAATCATGGAAATAATCAGCCAGGAGATAACCACACCAATAATAATGGCGATGATGCTAATGATGAATAAGGTCTTCATGGCGGCCTGTTCTTCATGCTCCGCCTCCTGGGCTGAGACCTGCGTAAACTGCCCAATTTCAGTCAGTAGTTCCTCCAGCTCATGGTCCAGCTTTTCTTCAATCACCAGAATTTCTTCACTTAGCTCCCGGGCCGCCTCTATATCCCCATCATCGATTGACTCAAGGGCCTGATGCGTCAATTGCTCAAACTGCGCATGCTTATGCTCAACGTCTCTGAGTATGGTCAACACATGTTCGAACTCGAGACGCTCTTCTTCACTGTGGGCATGCTCGATCGCACCCTCGGCAATCACTACACCACGCTTGATATCCGCATTGACAACCTGACCGTGTTTTTCAAAGGCGGAAATGGCATCCTGATAGATGCCGGTCGCTGAGGGGTTCTTCGTCATTAGAAGCGAATATTTATGTGCCCGCTCAAAACTAATGGCCTGCTCAAGCTGACTGACCGTGATCTCAGAAATAATGAGCGTGAGGGGAATATCTTCTTCGGTGATGGTGACAATCTTGATTCCAACCTGCCCCATCTTGAACAACGCATAGATGGTTGCAATCAGGAGCAATCCAAGGAGTAATGCGGATAGGCCAATGACCTTGGCCTTAATACTGATACTGGGTAATTTCATGGATCCCTCCGTTTGATGATGGCGTAATTTCCTTTGCCTGGTATCAGAATATTCACTTGATTCCAGGATGTCTAGCATCGCAGAGTAGAATATGCCCTGGCTTTCGAGGTGTATGTACCTTCGTCCAGCTCATGACATGGGTTAGTCCTATGACTTGTTATAACTACTGAGCAATCTTCCTCACAAGACTCAGTAGATACTGCCTGATGGGTTACTCCGATAATGATAACAAGCCGGATAGATACGAAATCGACGATTGTGCACCTGCCTGAATGTACTCAATTCATAGGCCAATTCGACAAAAGGCTTTAAAAATATTGAACCTAAGTTCGATCAAATCACAACTTATATTAAATAGCAGCGGAAAAGGGTTGATTCCATTCACTTATCTGGGATAGCGTTATGAATACTCTGGTTAATCCAGTCATTACTGGTGAAGAAACACTATGGATCTAGCAACCCTTATCGGCCTGGTCGGTATCGCCCTAGTACTCGTTGGTGCCATCGTCTCTGGTGGCGATCTCGGTCTATTTATTAATCCGCCCTCATTGATCATCGTTATCGGTGGAACCCTGGCCGCTACCATCATCCGTGTCTCACTGAAACAATTCCTCGGCTCTTTCAAGGTGGGACTCAAGGCCGTGCTGCATAAAAGCGAGCCCCCTGAAAAACTGATCGAAGAGGCAGTTGCCCTGGCCAATGTGGCAAGAAAAGAAGGCATCCTGGCCCTCGAGAATCAGGAAATCAGTGACCCTTTTCTACAAAAGGGGGTCTCGATGTGTATCGACGGGCACCCACCAGAAGTCGTCCAGCAGATGCTCTCCAAAGACATCAACCTGACCATCGAACGGCACGATATCGGTGTCAATATGTTCAAGGCCATCGGCGACTATGCCCCCGCGATGGGCATGATCGGTACCCTGATCGGACTGGTGCAGATGCTGGCCAACATGGAGGACCCCAAAACCATTGGACCCGCCATGGCCATCGCCCTCCTGACCACCCTGTATGGCGCCATCATCGCCAATGGCTTTGCCCTGCCCATTTCAGAAAAACTCAAGGGTATCAGTGCTGAGGAGCGACTGAACAAACACCTGATTCTGGAGTCGATTTCTTCCATTCAGGCCGGTACCAACCCCAGGGTTATGGAACAGCTGTTAATGACCTATCTACCCGAGAGCAAACGTGCCAGCGAAGACGAAGGTGAATAAGGCCCAGGCAGATGAGTGACGCGGCACCACAACAAAAATGTCCACCCGAAGGTGCACCGGCATGGGTCATGACCTTTGCCGACCTGATGTCACTATTGATGTGTTTTTTCGTCCTGTTGCTCTCCTTCTCCGAGATGGACGTACAGAAATTCAAGCAGATCGCTGGCTCGATGAAATTTGCCTTCGGTGTTCAGCGCACGATCAAGGCAGAAGACATCCCCAAGGGTACTACGGTTATCAGCCAGGAGTTCAGCCCGGGGAAACCCACACCCACTGCGATGCCCCTGATTCAGCAACAAACGGCCGACGATACCAGAGAGCAACTGGACTCCAGTAAAACTGCTGCTGAAGTTAGCGCAGAGGAGCTGGCTGAACAGGTCAAGGAAGCATTAAAAGGTGAAATCGATGACGGTATGCTGGAGGTAGACACGATACAGAATGAGGTCATGATCCGAATCCGAGAAAAAGGCTCATTCCCATCGGGCAGCGCCACTCTTCAAAAGAGCTTCATGCCCATACTGGACAAGATCGCCAGGGTTCTGGATAAAACGGATGGGGATATCATCGTTGCCGGACATACGGATAACATCCCCATCTCCACACCTCAATATCCCTCAAACTGGATCCTATCGGCTGCGCGTGCTGCCAATGTCGTACATTACTTTAGCAAAATCGATCAGCCACTGGCCGATCGCATGCAAATTCGAGCCCATGCCGATACCAAACCGAAAACCGACAATAACAGCCCCGCGAACCGCGCCAAGAACCGCCGTGTAGAGATCATCATACGCGAAGGATCGAGTGAAAGAATCAACATAGATGACCCCAACCAGGTACTCGAGATCTCGCAATGAGTCATACATCCGATACAGAACGCCGACGCAGCTTTCGTGTTAACGATCATATTGGCCTGACCCTGACGGTCATCCCGGAAGAGCAGGTTGACACCCTCGTCACCTCTTTTGAATTATGGCGAGCCGAACATGGCCTGATTAACCAGTTTCTGCACCAGCGGACACAGTTACTGCCCGTGATTACCGCCATCCAGAATGCTCAGCCTGATATAGCGGCTTATCTGCGTCATCTGGAAAGCAAAATTGATACCCTTGCTGGACTCATACAGGCCAAAGATCAGGGGCTACCCCGAACGCCCACCCATTCTGTCAACCTCAGTGCCAACGGCGTTCGTTTCTATCATGATGAATCGATTGAGGAAGGCAGCGCCGTTCAAATACAACTAGTTTTATATCCAGGGCTTGCCATCATTCCCGCCATCGGGAAGGTGATTAGTTGCCATCATGACCCCATAGATGATAAAAAACAGTATCAGATGACGGTGGACTTTATCATGATGGATGAAGACGACCGCGACCTGCTGACCACGCACAATGTCACCGCCCAGATGAAGGCCCTGCAACAGGATTTTGAAACATCTCCATGAGTGACTCTGCCCGTAGCTGGGTCCAGGCCCTCGGCAACATGACTCTGCCGGTCTCGGGTGAAAAGCTCAGCCAGTGTAGAACACTACTGGATTCACCAGCTGCCGCGTTATCCGACATTGGGCAGATGATCAATACGGATCCGGGGCTTGCCACACTCATTTTTCGCCATGTCAACCAGGGACGCCTCAAGAGTGGCCGCCCACTTATCAGCACCATCGACAGCAGCCTCAACCTTTTAGGGGCCGAGTCCCTGCGACAACTCTTCGATCAGGCCACTGTGCTGGAAGAACTGATCCAGGACCCTGGAGTGCAACATGCCTGGTATCGACTCATCGGTCGCAGTTACCATGCGGCACGTCTGGCCCAGGAATGGGCCAGACGGCAATCGGATCGTGCTCCTAGCGAGGTGTTTATAGCCACCTTTCTGATGGATCTGGGTCAATACTGTGTTGCGGCCGTCGATGCGCAAAAATTCTCCCGCCTGATCGAACTACAATCCCACCAGTTAAAACAGGTTGCCGAATTACAGACACTGGGTGTTTTAAGCCGCGATATTGGATCAGAACTCGCCAGTCTGTGGGGGCTGCCAGAATTGCTACAGGACACCCTGAATCCGGCCTTCATCATGAATCACCGTGTTCAGCTTTGCAGTATCCCCTCTGCCCTGGCCCACGAGGCTGATATAAATGGCTGGAACACGGAAGCCATACAGGCCTGTTATGAGGTGGCTTCTGACATTCTAAGAAAACCTTTACCTGCGACAGTGACTCATATCCATGAGTACTCGGCCATCATTGCCAGAGAAATGAATCTGCCGGGGGTAAGAGCCGCAGCCGCACGACTGGTGGAACTACCCGGAGAGGCGCCAGACGATGCACAGATATTCTCCAGCGCGAAGAAACCTGAAAGACAGGCTTCTGCCATACGGGGATTAAGCTCGAAACTGACTCAGGCTATCAAGGAGGGCCGGGGGGCGAGCGACATGATGAAACTGGCGCTTCAATCTCTGGGTGAGGACTTTGGCTTTGACCGATGCCTGTTATTCCTGCCAGATGCCGAAAAGAAACGACTAACTATACGTGCTGCTCCCGGATTTTCAAGAACACCTTTGCTGAAACGGGCACGCCCCAGGATCGACCGCCCTGGACTGTTCGCAAGTGCCATGAGCAAGCCACAGACATTGAGGGTCAATGACGAGAATTATCCCAGGGTGGCGGCCAGCATACCAGAAGAGTTAAGCGCATTGATCCAGTCAGCCAACTTCATGCTGTTCTCAATTGCCATAGGTGATAAACCCCTGGCCCTGATCTATAGCGACATGTCCGGACATCCGATAGGGCCAGAGCAAATTCAGGAAGCAAAACCCGTTGCGAGTCTGTTAACCAAGGCGATCACGCAAAGCTTCAGGCAATCTTGACCTCTTCCAGCAGGATCGACTTACCCTTCATCACCTTGGGCTGCTGCAGCCCCATGAGCTGTAGAATCGTTGGCGCAATACTGCTGAGCCCCGCACCGGTATTGAGACGCCAGGGCACCTCATCAATCACCATGCAGGGTACGGGATACATGGTGTGTTGGGTATGCGGCTCACCTGAGACTGGGTCGACCATCTCATCACAATTACCATGGTCAGCGGTCAGAATCACCGAGTACTCATTGGCGACGGCCGCATCCAGCACGCGGCCAACCTCACAATCCAGGGTCTCCACCGCCTTGATGACGGCGTCACGAATGGCGGTGTGCCCCACCATGTCGCCATTGGCAAAGTTGACGATAATCAGACCGTGCTCACGAGACTCCAGGGCCTTGATGACCTCATCGGCCACCTCATCGGCACTCATCTCCGGGGCCTGGTCATAGGTAGCCACCTTGGGTGAAGGTACCATCACGCGTTCTTCACCTGCGTAGGGCTCTTCACGCCCACCATTCATGAAGAAAGTAACGTGTGCATACTTCTCGGTCTCGGCGCAATGAAACTGCTTGTAGCCTGCCATACTGACAACCTCGCCCAGTGTAGTCTTGGGGCGTTCTGGCGGAAAGCCAATCGGAGAAAGAAACTTCGGGTCATACTCCGTCAGGCAGGTCACGGTAATGGGTGTATAACCATCACGCTCAAAACCTTCGAAGCGATCCTGCCCCAGTGCCTCGGCCAGCTGTCTGGGGCGATCGTTACGGAAATTGAAAAACACCAGGGAGTCACCCGGTTGTAGCGTTTCTGCCCCTTCCACGATAATGGGTGTAATAAATTCATCGGTCTTATCGGCCTCATAAGCGGCACGAATTCCTTCCTCTGCGGAAGCAGCCATTGCCCCTTTACCATGCACAATGGCATCCCAGGCAAGCTGAGTACGATCCCAGCGGTTGTCACGATCCATTGCATAATACCGACCACAGACCGTGGCTATCTGGCCCTTGGCCTTTTCAAGCCGCTTCTCCAGGCCCGACAGATAGCCTAGTGCGGCCTTAGGAGCGGTATCTCGACCATCGGTGATCATATGGATGACAGGCCGTACTTCATGTTTACGACATAATTTGATCAGGGCATGTAGATGGCGTACGTGACTATGGACACCCCCATCGGAGACCAGGCCCAGAAGATGCAGCGGCCTTTCAGCCGCCTTGGCCGTCCTGACAGCCGCAACCAGCGCCGAGTTCTCAAAGAAACTACCATCCGATATGGCATCATCAATGCGAACAAGATCCTGGCGTACAATAGTTCCGCTACCGATCGTGAGGTGTCCGACCTCTGAGTTACCCATCTGCCCATCGGGCAATCCCACGGCACGGCCGCAGGTATCCAGCAAGGTGTGGGGATAACTGGAAAAATACTCATCCAGACGCGGAGTATCCGCCTCCGCTACGGCATTATTAAGTTTACTGGGATTTGTGCCAAATCCATCCAGAATAACCAGCAGGGTATTACGCCGGGGAGCACTACGTTGTTCGACCATGGGCTTTTTCAGTCACATCGTATTTTTTGGGGAGCCGAATTCTATCACAATTCAACTCATACTGCCTTGAGGTGATGATGCCATCACCCTGTGACAGCGCCATGTCATCATGTTTCAGGCACCCTTGGGGGGCTCCGTTGAGGGAGGCTCGTCTTCTTCGTCAACGAATTCCAGGCTATCTAGTTCCGCCTCCATTTCTTCATCGGTCAGAGGGCGGTAATCCTCATCATCCTCTGCATAACCTTCTGGTTCCTGGCTTGCATCGACGCTGTGGCCAGCCGATGCTTCGTCATCGGCTGAAGGCACGTAATCCTCCGATGCTGCCGCCTGCTCTTCGACAGCCACTTCTTCCTGTTCATCTTTTTTACCGGCAACAACGAATCGAGAAAACACAATTCCCAGTTCATAAAGTAACCACATCGGTAACGCCAGGAGAATCTGAGAAATCACATCGGGGGGAGTAAGAAACATGCCGATGATAAAAGCAGCGACAAAGACATAGGGCCGGTAATGGGCCAGCTTTTCCGGCGTCGTGGTGCCAATAGCCACCAGCAGCACCGTTGCAACGGGGACCTCAAAGGCAATCCCGAAGGCCAGAAACAGCATATTCACAAAATCCAGGTAATGTCCGATATCGGTCATGACCGAGACCCCTTCCGGGGCTACGCTGGTAAAAAAGCCAAAAACCAGCGGGAATACCACGAAATAGGCAAAGGCCATCCCGGCATAAAAAAGCAGGATGCTGGAGACCAGCAAGGGCATGGCCAGACGTTTTTCATTGCTATAAAGCCCGGGCGCCACAAAGGCCCAGAGCTGGTAAAGAATGTAAGGGATCGCCAGGACAACAGAAAGCATCAACACCAGCTTAAAGGGAATCAGGAAGGGGGATGCCACCTCGATAGCGACCATCGAGCTCCCTTCAGGCAGGTGCTGCATAAGAGGCTGTGCCATCAGACTATAGATGTCGTTGGCAAAGGGGAACATAGCGATAAAGAACACCAGCACCACCAGCACCATGCGCAGCAAACGGTCGCGCAACTCCAGTAAGTGGGTGATTAACGGCTGTTCCTGATCGTCAGGTGCAGTGGTATCAGGTTCAGTCTTTTCGCTCATTTCCGCCGGGGGAATCCTGTTGATCGTCTGTCGCCGATTCTAGGCCGGGGCTGGCAGGCTTTGGCTGCTCGTCGATAGCCTTTAAAAGATGCTCCTGCCCCATTTCAAGCCCGCCGGTGACTTCGGCCTTGGTCTTGTTGAGCATGCCGCGCAGTTCTTTCATTTCCTCTTCCTGGCGCTGCATCATGCCACGCAACTCGTCGGCGTGGAGCTCCTGGGCAATATCATTACGCACACCCGCCAGATAACCACGGGCCTTACCCAACCAGTAACCGGCCTGACGCGCCAGACCAGGCAGGCGCTTGGGGCCGACCACCAGCAGGGCGATCACCATGATCAGGATCATCTCTGGAAGGCCTGCGTCAAACATGGCTTACCGATATCAGGCCTTATCTTTATGCTCAGCCTTGGCGTCTATGACTTCACCACCGGGCTGTTCGCTGTTCAGCTTCTGCTGTTCGGCCTCTGCCGTACTCTCTTCGCCTTCACGCATGGACTTCTTGAAGTTCTTGATTGCGCCACCCAGGTCTCCACCGATATTGCGCATCTTTTTGGTACCAAACAGCAAGATGACAATGGCCAGGATCAGGAGCAAGGACCACGGACTTATTCCACCAAAACCCATAACAACTACCTCTCAGGATTAATTCTGATTACGACTGGCTTTCTCTACCAGACCCGAGGTACCAAAACGACGATCAAGCTCGTTGAGTACCTGTTGCGGGTCTATACCCTCATGGGCCAGTAGTACCAGGCAATGAAACCATAAATCGGCTACTTCATAAACGATCTTGTCTGCCTGCCCATCCTTGGCGGCCATGACCGTTTCGGTAGCCTCTTCGCCGATCTTCTTCAGGATCGCGTCTTGCCCTTTGGCATAAAGGCTCGCAACGTAGGAGCTTCCCGCTTCCGATTGTTTGCGCGCCTGCAAAACCTCATCGATGCGT
>JANTGN010000040.1 GCA_024762895.1 Thiotrichales bacterium | reverse complement strand
TCTGCTTCTGGTGCAATAATAGATACCGTTTAAGATGACGCGCCTCCACGGCATCCAGTACATCGGGACAAAGTACCAGCACTAGCGGCCTACCACTCTCCAGCACAGGAATAAGATGAATCATGAGCCAGCGCAGACCGAACCGGTGTATACGTCCAATATTCACGGGTGCGGCAAGTAATTGATTATTCACCAACTCCCAGCCGCGTTGCGCATGATAGTTAAAAGAGCGGTAATGGCGATCCGGCATTTGATTCAGGAGTAGCTGATAATGCCGAATCAACATGCCAATAAGTAACAATGACAGTCCCAACTCTAATTCGATACCGACTATCAGCACCATAGCCATCATATGGACCAGAAAAAGGTATTGGTAAAGACAGAAAGAGGGTCTAAGCCTGAGACTGTAAGGACGATCGTATCTTCCTGATAACATGAACAGACTCCTTGTCTGTCGGCACCATACGCACCATTAATAATTCCAGCAGTGTCTGATCGGGATAGTCGAGCAATCGCTGGAATACCTCCTGTTCAGTTTCATTCAAGGCCTCTAATCCCTGATCGAGGAAGGCATTCAACATCAGATCAAGTTCCAGCATACCACGCCGGCAACGCCATCTTAGACGATCCTGATACGCCATTAGATTGATTTCTTCAACATGCGCGACTTGATCTTTCCTATCGCCTGGGTCGGATTCAGACCCTTTGGGCAGACCTGAACACAATTCATGATGCTATGACAACGAAATAGCTTATAGGCATCATCCAGTTGCTCAAGTCGTTCCTCTGTTGCCTGGTCGCGGCTGTCCTCGATAAACCTTGCTGCCTGTAATAAAGCGGCAGGACCCAGAAATTTATCGGGGTTCCACCAGTTAGAGGGGCACGCCGCTGAACAGCAGGAACACAGTATACATTCGTACAGCCCATCCAGACGCTCTCTTTGCTGCGGTGTTTGCCTGAGCTCCACTTCAGGTTCGGGGTCCTTGAGAATCAGATAAGGCCTGACATCGCGATACTGACGATAGAAATTTTCCATATCAACCACCAGGTCTCGAACTACAGGCATACCAGGTAGCGGGCGCACCGTGATGGGCTCCTTCAATGAGTTCAGTGGTGTAACGCAGGCCAGGCCATTTCTTCCATTAATATTCATGCCGTCTGAACCACAGACTCCCTCCTGACAGGAACGTCGAAAGCTTAAGGTCTCATCCTGCTCCTTGATTTTCAATAATGCGGCCAGCAGCATCATACCTGGTTCTAGCTCATTATCTGTGAGCTTATAATCCTGCATATAGGGTTTTTGATCGGCCTCAGGGTTATAACGATAGATAGAAAATTTCATGTCCTATACCTCAGTAGACGCGTTCCCTGGGAGGGAATGGCTCCACCGTAAGGGGTTTGGTTCTGACCGGCTTATAATCCAGGCTATCGTTCACCAGCGAGTACAGGCTATGCCGCATCCAGTGAGCATCTTCACGATGGGGAAAATCAATCCTGGAATGCGCCCCCCTGCTTTCCTTTCTTGCCAGAGCCGAGGTTGCCGTGGCAAGGGCGCAGCCGATCAGGTTTTCCAGTTCCATGGCCTCTACACGGGCCGTATTGAAGACCTTGCTGTCATCCTTTAGCGAGGCATGTTCCAACCTTTCTGCAATCCTTTTAACTTTGTCCAGTCCTTCCTGCATGACCTCTTCGGTTCGAAAGACACCGATGTGTTCTTCCATGACCTGGCGCAACTCACGGCGTAGTTCATCTGTGCTTTCGGTGCCCCCTTTTTGGTCCCAACGACGCAAGCGGGCCAGCGCCTGATCAACACTGCCTTCATCCAGTTTTCGGTGATAAGGGTTTTCATGCAGATATTGGATGATATGGTTCGCGGCTGCTCGGCCAAATACGAGTATATCCAGAAGCGAATTGCCCCCCAGCCTGTTCGCGCCATGTACCGAGACACAGGCACATTCACCGGCTGCATAAAGCCCTGGAACCTGCTCTTCTGGAGTTTCTTTTTTTGGCACCACAACCTGCCCATTACGATTAGTAGGAATACCACCCATCGTATAATGCGCGGTGGGGTGTATGGGTATTGGCTCTTCTATGGGATCGATGTTTAAAAAGGTAAGACACATGTCCCGAATGCCAGGCAATCTCTTCCTGATGACATCCGCATCCAGGTGATTGAGCTTCAGGAGACAATAATCCTTGTCGGGACCACAACCCCGGCCCTCCCGTATTTCGGTCATAATCGCACGGGAAACCACATCACGGCTGGCCAGGTCTTTAGCATGTGGCGCATAACGCTCCATAAAACGTTCGCCTTCACTATTCACGAGATAGCCCCCTTCGCCTCTCGTGCCTTCCGAGATCAGCATGCCTCTTCCGGCTATACCGGTGGGATGGAATTGGAAAAACTCCATATCCTGTAGTGGGATATCTGCGCGCAGGGCCATGCCCATTCCATCACCCGTATTTATCAGGGCATTGGTACAGGTTCTGAACAACTGGCCGACACCACCGGTCGCCAGCAGGGTGGTCTTCGCCTCGATCACAATCGGTACGCCCGTCATGATGTCAAAGGCAACGGCCCCAAGCACAAAACCCGACTGATCACGCAACAGGTCAATGGCAAAATACTCATCGAAGAAATGCGTCTTGGCACGGATATTCTGCTGATACAGGCCATGCAAAATAGCATGACCGGTTCTATCGGCAGCCGCGCAGGTACGAGCCGCCTGTTCCTTGCCAAAATGCTGACTCATCCCACCAAACGGGCGCTGATAGATGGTGCCATTTTCCAGCCGTGAAAAGGGCACCCCAAAATGCTCAAGTTCATAGACCACCCGGGGTGCCGCACGACACATATATTCAATGGCATCCTGGTCCCCCAGATAGTCGCTACCCTTGACCGTATCAAACATGTGCCAGTGCCAGTTATCGGGTAACACATTGGCCAGGGCGGCATTGATGCCGCCCTGGGCCGCCACGGTATGAGAGCGCGTAGGAAAGACCTTAGAGACTACGGCAACATTCGCATCGGCCAGAGACAACTGTAACGCAGCCCTTAGACCGGCTCCTCCGGCGCCAATGATTAGTGCATCGAATCGACGACGTTGAATGTCCATATCAAACCCTTTACAAAAGAATCCATAGCAACCAGACAAGATTGCCGAGCAAATAAACCCCCAAAACCGAAAGTGCCAACAGACGTAAGCCATGGGGATGGACATAATCAACGATCACATCGCGCATCCCTACCCAGGCATGAGCGATCAGCGCGATAACAAAGACCACCATGAAGATGACCGTCAAAGGCCGGCCCACCCAGTCCTGCCAGTCGTTAAAGCCAGGCCCCGGTGGGCAAAACATCAGGAGAAGTAGCGCGAGTGAAGCAAAGACCAGTAGAACCGCGGTTATTCGTTGTAGTAACCAGGCGTTAAACCCCTGTAGACCACCACTCATAACATTAATCCTGCCATACTCAGTATCGCGGCCAGCACTCCCAACATCAGTACCAACCCCGCCGACCGGTTCGAGCTGGACTTATCCAGTCCCACATCAAGATCTAACAATAAAAAGCGAATACCGCTAAGCAGGTGATGCCAGAAAGACCAGAGGACAGGAATTAAAAGGATAAAAGACAGAGGCGTTGTCAGTAGTTCCTGCACTCGAATAAAACCAGCCTCGTCACGTAACGACATCATCAACAGGTATAAGCTTCCGGGCAAGGCCAGGATGAGCAAAATACCAGACAAACGATGGGCAAAGGAAACCATACCAGACAGTGGCAATCGAATCTGCAACAGATTCAGATAGACCGGCCTGCCCTTAACGCGCATGCTTTGCTCCTTTGGCTTTACTGCCGAATTACCAGTTAGACACGGATTAACAGCCTGGTTTAAAAAGTATAGTTCAGAGCAGCCCCCCTGTCGTGACTCTAATGCCGCCATTACCCCAAACCTTACATGCTGACACGCCGACTTACTTTGACTAAGATGTAGCGATCAAATCTTTGGAGCATTACCCATGAAGCCTGAATGGAAATCCCTGCTGGAAGACGCAGGGGCAGAGTTTGCAGATGGTATGGTTATCAATTATGGCAATGAAGAGCGTGAGCGCCGAATTATCACCACAGGAGATACCCTGTGCGATCTCTCGCATCTTGGCCTGATTGCCGTCTATGGAGAGCAGGCTGCGGAATTCCTGCAGAACATGCTGAGCAATGATATAGAACAGGTCACCGACTCACGTAGCCAGTTGAATTCACTGTGCACACAGAAGGGCCGGATGCTTTCGAATTTCCGAATATTTAAGCGTGGCGACACCTATTACATCAGAATGCCTCGCGAGTTGCTGGAAGCTACTCTGAAGCGTCTTCAGATGTTCGTACTGATGACCAGGGTTACCCTGGAAGAAGCCAGCAATGCCCTGGTGCGTTTTGGATATTCAGGACCCGAAGCTACAAAAGAGCTTTCTACTTATCTAAGCGATATCCCCTCCGAGATTGACGATGTAACCCAGACCAGTGGCGTGACTCTTATCCGTGTACCGGGCACCCTGCCTCGTTATGAGATCTATGGAGAACTTGAGTCTATGGAGAGCCTCTGGAACCATCTGAATGTTCGCAGTGCGCCAGTGGGCCATGATGCCTGGGCACTGCTTGATATCCTTGCAGGCATTCCTACGGTCTACGCCGCGACCTCGGAGGCCTTCGTGCCACAGATGACTAACATGCAGCTCATCAATGGCGTCAGTTTTAAGAAGGGCTGTTATCCGGGTCAGGAAATCGTAGCCCGCATGCAATACCTGGGAAAACTGAAACGTCGTATGTACCTGCTTGAAGTTGAGGGCAACGCTATCCCTGCCCCTGGCGATGAGATCACATCAGGTGACGCGGCACAGCCTGTCGGACAGATTGTCGATGCTCGAAGAAACAGTGAAGGCGGTATATCTGCCCTGGGCGTACTTCAGATCACCAATGCCGAACAGGGGAACCTGGTCGTGGCTGGCGATCAGGCTGTTAAACTATCTGAAATGCCCTATGCATTTGAGGCCGCCGAGTAATCGACCACCCCATGAAAACGACTGGGCCCCTGCTGGCTCAGTCGTGATACAGGGCAGCTAGTTCTCGGTCAAGGATGCCGGAGTTCCCTAGATTCAGCTCCACCAGCCTGCGCAAATGCGTAATGCTTTCTATATCGATTGCGCTGCACTCGACACCGATGTGATCACCCTCGACATGCGTGATCGGTCCCTGCATGGTGATGTGCACAGCATCATCCAGCTTGATATCGAGGCTAACGTCCAGACCTGCCTCAGGCGCGTCCTGTTTTTTATCTCGTAATTCTACCAGCGCACCTTTCAAAGAGACATCAAGAAGGTGTACATGACAGGTCTGGTTTTTACATTTTAACTCCGCATCGGCATCAAACAGGATGCGCTGGAAGTGACGACGTTCGTTCGATTCAGGCATCAGATCCTCACGACACAACAAAAGGCATATGTTTAAGGGTAGCCAAACCCGGCCCCCCTTACCAGTTATTCCCCGGACACCTCGGGCCTCATATGGGGAAATAACAATACATCTCGTATGGAGGGAGAGTCGGTGAAGAACATGACCAGACGATCTATGCCAATGCCTTCACCGGCAGTCGGTGGCAGGCCATGCTCCAGGGCGCGAATATAATCGGCATCAAAATGCATGGCCTCTTCATCGCCTGCTTCCTTGTCTTCCACCTGCTGACGGAATCGTTCGGCCTGGTCCTCATAATCATTCAGCTCTGAGAAACCATTCGCAATCTCACGACCACCGACAAAGAACTCAAATCGATCCGTCACAAAGGGATCTTCATCATTGCGCCTGGCCAGTGGGGAGACCTCTGTGGGATAGGCTGTAATAAAGGTCGGGTTCATCAGACGATGTTCCACCGTCTTTTCAAATATCTCTATCTGGACCTTACCCAGTCCATAGCTATCCTTCAGCGGAATATCCAGCTTCAGCGCCACCTGGCGAGCAGACTCCAGGTCATCCAGCTGGGCCTCTTCAAGGTCCGAGTTAAAATGGAGTATCGATTCCTTGACGGTCATGCGTGCAAACGAACTACCAAAATCATACTGATCGCCCTGATACTCGAGGGTTGTGGTGCCCATGATTTCCATGGCCATACCACGCAATAGCTCCTCGGTGTGATCCATCAGGTCATGATAAGTCGCATAGGCCTCGTAGAACTCCAGCATGGTAAATTCAGGGTTATGACGGGTAGAGAGCCCTTCATTACGAAAATTACGATTGATCTCGAAGACGCGTTCAAATCCGCCAACGACCAGGCGTTTCAGGTAAAGCTCAGGTGCTATACGCAAGAACAACTGCATATCCAGGGCATGATGATGGGTGGAAAATGGACGGGCAGCAGCGCCTCCCGGGATGGCCTGCATCATGGGCGTCTCAACTTCGAGGAACCCCAGTTGCTCAAGATACTGTCGAATATAATTCACGATCCGACTACGGATTCGGAAGGTCTCGCGGACCGGTTCATTCATAATCAGATCGACATAACGCTGTCGATAGCGGATTTCCTGGTCGGTCAGCCCATGAAACTTTTCAGGCAAAGGACGCAGAGACTTGGTCAGCAATCGAATACTGTCTACATTAACCGTCAGCTCACCAGTACGTGTCTTGAAGAGCTCACCTTCTGCACCAACGATATCGCCTACATCGAAGGTCTTGAAGTGCTGGTATACACCCTCAGGCAGGGCGTCGCGTTGAACGAAGATCTGGATGCGCCCCGACATATCCTGTAACTGGGCAAAGCTGGCCTTACCCATGACCCGCTTGGCCATCAGACGCCCTGCAATCGCAACCCTTAAGGGCTCTTTTTCAAAATAAGCATCCTCTTTTTCATCGTATTCGGCATGCAGTTCGCCAGAGAGGACATTACGACGGAAATCATTGGGAAAGGCGATACCACCTTCACGCAGGTTATTGAGTTTTTCACGACGCTGAGCGATCAGCTTGTTTTCGTCATTCTGGCTCATAGGTATGATCGGGTCTCTTAGGGATTAAAGGCCGCTTTTAAGGCTGGCCTCGATAAACGGATCCAGGTCACCATCCAGTACGGCCTGGGTATTACCGGTTTCAACACCGGTACGTAGATCTTTGATACGAGAGGAATCCAGCACATAGGAACGAATCTGACTTCCCCATCCTATATCCGATTTACTGTCCTCGACGACCTGCTGATCGGCATTACGTTTCTGGATTTCCAATTCGTAGAGTTTGGCCTTGAGCTGTTTCATGGCCGTGGCCTTGTTCTTGTGCTGGGAGCGATCATTCTGGCACTGAACAACCACACCGGTTGGGTTATGCGTGATACGCACAGCCGATTCGGTCCGGTTAACGTGCTGCCCCCCAGCCCCGCTGGCGCGGTAGACATCGATACGCAAATCTGCGGGATTGATATCGATATCGATGTCATCGTCAATCTCGGGCGATGCAAAGACGGCTACAAATGATGTGTGTCGACGGTTTCCCGAATCAAAGGGCGATTTACGGACCAGGCGGTGGACCCCCGTCTCGGTTCTTAGCCAGCCGAAGGCATAATCGCCCTCGAAACGGATCGTGGCACTCTTGATACCGGCCACTTCACCCGGCGAGACCTCGATCAGCTCTGTCTTGAAACCCTTACGCTCACCCCAGCGCAGGTACATTCTCAATAACATTTCCGCCCAATCCTGTGCCTCAGTACCACCCGATCCAGACTGTATATCCAAAAAGGCATTACTGGCGTCCATCTCACCTGAAAACATGCGTCGAAATTCCAGGTCGGAGACCCGCTGTTCATAGCTACTCAGGTCTTCGACCACCGATTCGACGGTTTCCGAATCTCCTTCCTCTTCAGCCATCTTGAGCAATTCACTGGCATCGCTCAGACCTTCGGTCATTTCTGATATATGTACTACGATTCCCTCAAGCTGGGCGCGTTCTTTACCCAGGGCCTGCGCCTTCTCAGGATCATTCCAGACATCAGGGTCTTCCAGTTCTCGACTTACTTCTTCCAGACGTTCTTTCTTGTCATCAAAGTCAAAGATACCCCCTCAGGGCTTCCAGGCGCCCTTGAAGATCTTTGATCTGGCTGTAGATCGGGTTGAGTTCCATCGTGTACTTGACCAATTGAAAAGCGGATAATAATACAACATCTTGGGGGTTTATCTCTACGCACAATGATCATGAAAACACCGCCAAACAAGAATTCCAGGACTCTTCTGAGGAAATCCCTGCTTGGCCTGGGTGTGCTGGCCACCCTGATGGCCATGATTATACTCGTGGCCCCACCCATACTCTCGATCATGGCCAGAAATATACTGTTAGGTCTCGGTGCCGATCAGGTTGAACTGGAAGATATTGACTTCAATCCTTTTACCGGCCGGCTGGCCTTATATCAATTACAGGTTCGTGCTGACGGAACGCGAATTATTGGCCTCGACTACGGCCACATTCAGGTCCAGGTACTGCCGCTGATCAGGAAAAAACTCAATATCATCAATATCGAGCTCGACCAGGGCTTTCTTTACCTTGTTGAGCATAGCAACGGAATGTTTGGCATCAAAGGTCTGGATTTTAATACTCAACAAACCGCACCGCGGACAGAGAATGATGCCGGGTGGCATTTCGGTATTGATAAAGCCCATATTCGATTCACATCAGTCCGAATGGAGACGACTCGACTGCCCCCCACGGTTGCCAGTTTTGATGAATTCTCTCTGACGACACTTTATAGCTGGGAGCGTGATCGTCTCTCAAACCTGATCACTCGTGGAAGCATCGCTGAGGGTAATTTTGATATCGATATCCAGATGACCCCCCTGGCAAATCTACCGAAATATACCGGCAGCATGCTGGTCAACAGCCTGGCCCTGAATCATTTCCAACCCCTGTTGCAGAAGCAACTATCCAAACTCGGTGGGCTGGTACAGCTCAAGAGTGAATTTGAGATCGTTCAACAGAGTCAAACCCAGTGGAATATCGAGACTCAGAACGCCCTGGAGTCAAGCAACCTGGTCGTGGCCATGGATAAGCTGATGATTGAATCCGAACTTTTCCGGTTTAATGGTCAGTCCAGCATCCAGCTACACTTGAACGACCAGGGTTCAGCCATCACCCTGGGGGGACAGGGCAAGCTTGAGGCCTTAAAACCCACAATTCAGGCCGCAGGTTACCGTATTTCAGGAAAGCAGCTAAGCTGGTCGGGCAGTAATAACATGAGCATGCTACCCGAAACCGGTCTCAAGCTTGTAATCACCGGTGACGCTAAGGCCAGCGATCTGATAATCAGCGACCAATCAGGACTGCGGCTAGTCGAACTGTCTGATGTCAGTGCCGAAAAAACCCAGTTCAGGCTCCCTTACGCTCTTAAGAGCAGCACTGTGAAGCTGGCTAAGGGGAATATGTTACGCCCCTCCTCTCCTGATGCTCAACCCATCGTAGAATGGGCTGCCGTTGAACTGGATCAGCTGTCACTCAACGAGGAGCAGGTTGATCTCCAACGTGTCGATGTCAATCAATTCACCGTCAGGCTCGATATCAATCAGGCTGGTGAGCTCGTCTTGCCCCTACCCGCATCCAGCGAACAATCCACTACAGCACAGACCAAAAGCAGACCTGATGAGAAAGACAGCCGATTTACTATCAGGATTGGTGAGCTTAATCTCAGTCAAAATAGCCAGATCAAGGTCACTGATGCCTCTTTAAAGCCTACCTATAAAGGGCTGCTCAATCTGGATAAGGCAAAGATCTCCAACATCGATAGCAGCAAGCCAGAACAGTCATCCAAACTCCTGCTCTCGGGCATTCTGAATCGTTACGCGCCCATTAAGATAGAGGGGGAAATCAAACCCTTTAAGGATATACCAGACGTAGACCTTAAAAACACTATCCGTTCTATCGACCTGACACGCCTGAGTCCTTATAGCCGTCGATATGCCGGTTATGACATCAAGGCCGGAACCATGGACATTGATTCAAAACTTAAGATCACCAACAGCGAGATCAATGACCGCATTCAACTAACGCTTCATAAGGCCTCCATTGAGATCTCAGACAAAGAAAAGGCCGCCCACACGGATGAGGCCCTGACCATCGGCTTAGCTGCTGCCCTGTCAATGATGAAAGACTCCAAGGGCAATATTAAACTGGATCTTCCGATTAAAGGTGACCTGAATGATCCACAGTTTGATTTTGGGCCTGCCATACGTTCTGCCCTGGCCAAGGCCCTGACCCAGACCTCAACCGCCTACCTGGTCTATGCGATCCAACCCTATGGAGCTGCCCTGCTAGTCAGCAAGATTGCCGGTAAAATGGTCACCCGCGTCAAATTCGATCCCCTCATATTCGAACCGGGTGTCAGCACTCCAGCAGAATCCATGAATGATTACCTTGAAAAAATCAGCACGGTAATGAAAAACCGCCCGGAACTGGAGCTCAGTGTCTGTGGCTTCGCTACCGCTGATGAGAAAAAACAACTGAAATATAAATCTGAACCAGAACAGGCCCTGAAAGAACTGGCCAGCACACGCGCTTATGCCATAAAGGATCTTCTGATAAGCAAATATGGCATTGACGCGAGCCGACTATTGGCCTGCAGTCCTGACATTGATTCCGCCGTAGAGGCCAAACCCAGAGTCGAAATCTCGATGTAACGGGGCGGCTTAAGCGCTAATCCAGTGCCCTGGCATACTCAATAATGAGTTGAACCGACTCTCTGCCCTGGTACTCATTGACGCTCAGTCGATAGGCCAGCTGAAACCGATTCTTCATCTCAGGCCAGTCTAAAGGATCATAGAAGAAGGCTATTCCATCGACCTGGTCTTCTGACTCCGAAGGTTTAAGCACCAGTTTTAGATGGCGTTCGCCTACAACCCTGCGTTGTACTATTTCGAATTCATCATCAAACAATGGCTCGGGAAAACCCTGGCCCCAGGGGCCAGCCTGCCTAAGAGACTTTGCTGCATGGAGGCTCATTTCATCCCGTTGCAATCCTCCATCACTCCAGATGATGGGCTTAAGTTCATCCTCACCCAGACTTTCACGGACAACCTCATTAAACGCCTGTGCGAAGGCTGAAAAATGTTCCAGTTTCAGACTCAGGCCAGCCGCCATGGCATGCCCGCCAAATCGGGACAGAAGCTCAGGGTGACGAGTGGCCACCAGATCAAGGGCATCTCGTATATGCAGTCCGGGTATCGACCGTGCCGAGCCCTTTAGATCACCCTGGTCATCCCGAGCAAAGGCAATCACGGGTCGATGGATCTGTTCCTTGACCCGTGACGCCAGAATCCCGACCACGCCCTGATGCCAATGTTCATCATACAAACTCACCCCAAACATCCCCTGACCTGCATCCCAGTCTTTCCACAGCCCCTCCAGGCTTAGCAGGGCCTCCTCTTTCATCTGTTGCTCAATATCACGACGCTCTCGATTAAGACGATCCAGTTCTTCTGCCACACTCCTCGCCTCGCTACTATCATCGGTCAGCAAACAGTCGATTCCGATAGACATATCATCCAGCCTGCCAGCGGCATTCAATCTGGGCCCTACCGCAAACCCCAGGTCGGATGCGGTTAAGGACTCCTGCCTCCTGCCGGATACCTGTATCAAGGCGGTAATACCCGGAACACATTCTTTTTGCCGAATCCTCCTCAGTCCCTGCTCCACCAGAATACGATTGTTGTAGTCCAGGGGAACCACATCCGCCACGGTACCCAGGGCAACCAGGTCCAGCCATTGTGCCAGATTGGGCGCCACGAGCCTCTGTTCTTCAAACCAGGATCGTGCAGTTAACTCCTTTCTAAGGGCCGCCAGGACGTAAAACATGACACCAACCCCAGCCAGGCTCTTGCTTTCAAACTCATCGCCGGGTTGATTAGGGTTCACAATGACATAGGCATCGGGGAGCTCGCCCCCAGGCAGGTGATGATCGGTTACCAGGACCTGAATACCCAGGGAGTTTGCGGCACGTACACCATCAATACTCGAGATGCCATTATCAACGGTTATGATGAGATCGGGTTGAAGTTCACTGGCAACTTCAACGATTTCAGGAGTCAGCCCATAGCCATATTCAAAACGATTGGGCACCAGAAAATCCACATGGCGAGCCCCCATGGCGCGAAGACCGCGTAGTGCCAGCGCCGTGGACGTCGCCCCATCCGCATCAAAATCACCCACGATCAGGATGCGCGACTGCTCGGCCAGCGTGTTCGCCAGCACCACCGCTGCCCGTTCAACATGAAGCAGCTTGCCTGCAGGTAACAACCTGTCGAGGCTGTACACACATTCACTGCCGTCTAAGACACCTCTGTGACGATATATACGCTCCAGTAGCGGTAAGGGTTCCGTCAGATCAGGGTGCCCCTCGGGCTGCTCATATCTTTGAATCTGTCTTTCTGACTTCAACATCGCCTCCAAAACTGCCATCGAGACCTTTTAGGCACGCTCACCTTCATTTCATCACTTTCGATGATCAGACCTTCCAGTGCGCCCTGGTTCCAGGCCCGACATAATGGACCGAACATAGTCCTGTCCCAATGCCTCAATAAGTCCTGCGTAGCCTGATGATCATTGTCATTCATGACTGCCAGGTCATTAGCCATTAACATCACACGACCCGGCCGGTCCTCGCCCGGATGCCACTGATCCAGGGGGATGGCGTCTAATCCGGAAAAACGTGCAATTGCCTTTGAAATCACATCATCCGTGACAAGGAGATCCCAGTCACAATGGGGCGCCTCCTTTATTTCACCCTCACCCCACAACCACAGGCCATTAATAGGCCTTTTTCCTTCCTGCTCCCTTTTCAGGTTAACGGGGTGATTGAAAAATAACATCTGGGTCTCGTTCAACACCCTGTGCCAAAAAGCCGAGTACTCACCCGTTGGGAGGCATGGATAGAGGCTCTGCCCACTGACTGCCGACAGGGGATGAGTCTTAATGTCTCGATGTTCTGGTATCTGAATAAACCAATTTCCAGAATGATCTCCTTCAATATTGAGGCCATCTTCTTCGAAATGACTATTAAATGTCTCAATCAGTGAGGCTGACTCATCCATGCAGAGCTCAGATAGATCCGCAGCATGGAGTATGATTTTTTCTATGCCCACTTCAAGAAATACAGGTGAAGCACACAACCAGTTCCCCTGAGCAGACAGACCCAGATACTGTCGTAACATTGCAGCCAAGGGCAACAACGCATCAGTAGTCTTAATCCCCAGTCCATCAGACAGCCTGAATTCCCAGGCAACACGTTCTACGGTTTGTTGCTGACCCAATGAGGTCAATCGTAATAGCGATGGGGCATATTCAGCTAAATCCTGATCCCCTTCCAGATCTAGCGATGGAATTATGAGATGGCACATCATAGGCTAATGTCAAGAATCTCCACTATCGGGGGTGTATCACGGTATACGTCTTATTGGACCAGTTGAATGATGATAAAATAACAAAATTAATGCCATTCAGGATTACATGGCCGTCGTTTTTTAGGTCCAGGCCTGAATAAGATAGCTTTTAATCTATTATTTGTTGTTTAAACATGCCATTCTGCAAAGTTATTGAATACGAATATTTAGTCTGGGAGAGAAGCGATGGATGATTTTGCCGGAGTTTTTGTCAAATTACTTATCGTGATGGCGATTGCCATCATCCTCTACTTCGCCCTTGGCATACACAATAAATTATTCGGGACCGTAAAAAGTAAGAGTCGTAACCGCTCGATCACATGGACACCCGGTTTCGAGTTTAAAGTGGCCAGGGAAACCGATCATTTTGCCCTGGTCTATAACCCATTGTTCTATGGTGGTTACAATCAACAGGCCGTCGTTCTGGACATGTTTGAAGACCTGCACAGCCAGGGCTATCGGTTTATCGACTCCCCCAATGGTTACATGATGATCTGTGAAAAGGTCGGGGTGGATAATCCAAAAAGAAAGAAAACGCCCAAGGCCGCCTGAATACCTACCTGAAGATATAAAAAAGGCCTGCATAAGCAGGCCTTTTTTATATCTGGTCGGGACGGTAGGATTTGAACCTACGACCCCCACAACCCCATTGTGGTGCGCTACCAAACTGCGCTACGCCCCGAAGAAGGTTGCGAATGTTACGTGAAGGTTGCGGTCATTGCAACAATAACGTACTGATTTCAGGACTGAAACTGGCGAGCCGCCAAAACAGCCTCCTAAAGGCCTGTTCCGGTGGGAAAATCGATCACGCCGCCTTAATTTCTTCTCCAGCAATCCGGCGCACGACGGGATAAAGTTTTTCCGTCTCGTCCTGAATACGATTGAGTACCATATTGAACACGTCATCGGTTTCTTTGATGAAACTGTCGTAGTTCTTGATGGCCAGACTTCGGTCATTCAGTTTGCACCACTTTTTCAGGTACTTGTCGAACATGCGCTTGATCTCCTGGGAACCACTCATGAACTGGTTGGCCACCTTGTTCACATCCGCATCACTATGGGTCAGTAGCTTGGTGTAAAGCCCTCTATCCGTGACATCAAGGTGCTCCTTGACCTCGTCCACATAGCGGAAAAAGAGTTCGCAGGTAATATCGGTATCCAGCAAGACCCGCTCACTCATCAGTGCGGTCAACACATTGGTCAGCTCGGTGATCTTGTGGTTCTGTTTATGAAGATCATCATATGTGATCATTGACTATCCTCCAGCCAATTATTTATATAAAAAATAAACACTTCTTTCGTGTTTGGCTCAATGGCTTATCCAAAAGCACATTATTTTTATACTTAAGAACACTATAGAAACCCCAATACAGGATTGCAACAAAGTGAAATACTCAGTTATTCAGCCAAGGGTTAGTGAAAGTGACAGAGGGCCCGCCAAACAGGAAAATAGCGGTGTTTTCAAGATAAGGATCAGGGACTGAGCGTGCCTCAGCCCTTTAGAATACTGAGAACTTCTTCAAGTTCCTTACGCATTTCACGAATGACTTCGACATACTGACCAGCATCAGGTTCTTCATCGGTCCCGGCCATCTTCTGCCTGGCACCACCGATGGTATAGCCCTGCTCATAGAGCAAACTTCTGATCTGACGAATCAGGACTACGTCCTGTCTTTGATAGTAACGACGATTACCCCGGCGCTTAACGGGTTTCAGGGTTGGAAATTCCTGTTCCCAATAACGCAGCACATGCGGCTTGACGCCACATAGCTCGCTTACCTCCCCAATGGTAAAATAGCGCTTGGAAGGAATTGCAGGTAGTTCGTTATTATTCCCCGCTTCCAGCATATCTCTCTACTCGAGCTTTTAGTTTTTGTCCCGGTCTGAAGGTTACCACACGTCGTGCCGTAATGGGTATCTCCTCACCAGTCTTCGGGTTTCGGCCCGGCCTCTGGTTCTTATCACGCAGGGTAAAATTTCCAAAACCGGAAAGTTTAACCTGGCGCCCTTCTGTCAGAGCCGTCCGCACCTCTTCAAAAAACATCTCGACGAATTCTTTGGCCTCACGTTTATTCAGTCCGAGTTCCTCAAAGAGGCGCTCAGCCATATCTGCTTTTGTTAGTGCCATCGCCTAGTTCCTTAAAGAAGCATTCACATCTTTTTCAAGCTGTGAAATGACCTTATTTATTATCTCATCGACTTCTTTATCGTTAAGGGTGCGCGATAATTCCTGTAAAATCAAGCCTAAAGCGATACTTTTTCGTCCAGAAGCTACGCCTTCCCCCGTATATACATCAAAAATATAGAAATCCTGGATCTGTGAAATGTTTAATTTCTCTATAGAAGCCAGTATATCGGCGGCGGGAATCGACTCATCAATCACCAGCGCCAAATCTCTGCGAATAGCAGGATATTTTGAGTTTTCTCTGTATTTAGGAACATTTGCAATCAATATCGAAGCAAGATCAAGCTCAAAGCAATAGACCTTTTGTTCAAGGTCTAGCTCCTTTTCCAGCGATGGATGCAATGCACCCATCACACCCACCAGGTGATCACCCTGATAAATCTCGGCAGACTGGCCAGGATGCAAAGAAGGATGATCTGTCAGGGGTTTGAATCGGATTTCTTTTAATCCTATCCCTAGTGAGAGTAAATTTTCAATATCACCCTTCAGGTCATAAAAATCCACTTCGCGCTCAGAACGAGCCCAGGACTCGGGAAATGCAGCGCCCGTCACGACACCTGCCAGCTTGGGTTCCTGAATAATTTCAGTACCATCCGGCAGGAAGTTCAGGCCTGTCTCGAATAAGCGGACTCGATTTTGCTGGCGATTCAAATTATGCTGCATGGCCTTCAACAATCCCGACCATAACGTGGTACGCATGACCGCCAGCTCGCTGGACAGCGGATTGGCCAGCTTCACAGGAGAAACCTCAGGTGCCATCAGGCGCTCCATGGCAGGATCGACAAAGGTAAAGGTAATGGCCTCCCAATAGCCCATATCAATCAGGGCGTTCTGGAGACGCTCGATGGACAACTGGTCCTCAGGCTGACGTGCTATCTCAGCTTTCATGGTCTGAGATGTGCCCTCGATCCGATGATA
>JANTGN010000039.1 GCA_024762895.1 Thiotrichales bacterium | reverse complement strand
CATTGGAGGGGCATACCGAATGGCGCGACCTGATCACCGAAACCAGCCCGGAGGTCGACCGGGAACATGGCGAGATGATCCTGCCACCCTACTCGGCTATGTGGCTGATCCGAATCTAGCCCTCAGGGCTGCGCATTATCGGCCTCGACGGCCCCCATGATCTGCTCACCAATATCGGGTACTGCGCTAAAAATACGTCGCCAGTTGGGAATGAAGGCGGCATTCATGGGCGTGGCAAGAAAGCTTTCACCCGCCTTGATTATGCTTTGAGTATAGACCTCGATGGCCTCTTCTTCACGATGATAATCGAGCTGCAGGGCATTGATGCGGGCATCTGCATAGTACATCTCGAGCATATCCAGGGCCGTACGCAGGTAGGCCGCCTTAAGAGTGCGGAAAAATTCAGTAGACATCTCCACCCCCTCGGTAGCCAGCTTGCCGTAGATGGAACGTGCAATCTCCACACTCATGCGAGACAGGCCCTTGTTGGCATCTTCCGGTGACAGTTCCTGGTGCTTATGATCATAGACATCGGCGATATCCACCTGACAGATATCTCGCATCTTTATATTGCGATAGGCCTCGGATAATACGCCGATCTCCAGGCCCCAGTCACCGGGAATACGCAGGGTCTTGACGACATCGGTCCGGAATGCGAATTCGCCTGATAAGGGATACCGGAATGAATCGAGATAATCCAGAAAGGTCATCGGTCCCAGCACATTCTTCAAAGCACGAACCAGGGGCATCACGAAAAGGCGGGTAACTCGACCACTGAAACGATTGTCATGGATGCGGGAGTAATAGCCCTTGGCAAAGCTATACCCCAGATCAGGATTCGCCAGGGGGTAAAAAAGCCGGGCAGGTAATTCACGTGAGTAGGTCAGGATGTCGCAGTCATGCAGACCAATGACATCGGCCTCATCCCTGGCCAGCAGAAAACCAAAGCAGTACCAGACATTCCTGCCCTTACCGGGCTGACCTGGCGAGAGCCCGGCCGGTTCCAGCATTTCATCTACGGCCCGCAAACGGGGGCCGTCCTGCCACAGGATGTCCAGCCTCTGAGGCAACGGCTCGAAGAATTTTTTAGCCTTCTCAAACTGACTTTCATCGGCCTGGTCCAGGCCGACAACGATATGATCAATATAGGTAGCATGCTTTAGCTGTTCGACGATATTACCCATCGCAGGGCCCTCCAGCTCCGAATACAGCGAGGGCAATATCAAGGCCATGCTCTGGTGCGTGGACAATTCATGCAGCTTGGTTTCCAGGGACTCCAGTGATCGCGTTCGCAGATTATGCAAGGTCGCAATGACTCCATTCTGGATAAAATCAGACATTTGTTATCCCCATATTGTCCTGAATGAGTTTAAGAATAGACAGCAGCCCTTCATTCCAGCCTTTCGGCCCCGGATGACTGGCAATGAAAACCCCATCTTTTCTCGACAGTTTCAGATATTCGCCATGTTTCTGAGGAATCACAACCGCAAAGTCACATTGTTCCAACATACCCTGATCATTGGCACTGTCGCCCAGGGCTATGCTGATAACCTTGCCTCCACCTTTTGCCTCATACAGGCGGATACACTCCTGCATGGCCCTGGATTTGTCGGTCTGCCCCTGGAGATGATAAAAACGCCCCCCCTTCAATAACCGCCAACCCCGGTCGTGAACGAGTTTGGAAAAATCATCCAGGCGGTCCAGATCATCCTGCCAGATCAGGGGAATGGTATACCGACGCATTGCGGCGCGTTCTGCCTCACCAGGCTCCAGGCCGGTGTAATCCATGATCTCCTGAACCGACATATCCAGCATGGACTGCAGGCGAAACCCCTCGGACCGACAGACAGATGTCAGCCACTCTGCCAACTCGGACACCTCGGCCGCCAATGCGATCTCCTGGCAGGCCTCGTCCACCTCTTCCTGTTGCAGGGGATGCCCTGCCGGAATCATAAGGGCGCCGCCGTTTTCAATAATAAATGGCTCAGAAAGATCGAGCTCTTCAAGGGTAACCAGGACCTCCTCAAAGGTCTTGCTGGTCGCCAGAATTAGTGGCACTTCCAGTTCTCTGAGTCGATCAAGACCCTCCTGGGCGGGTGAATGATCATAGCTGTCATGGTCTAAAAGACTGCCATCAAGATCACTGAACACAATGATTTGAACACGTGAAATGGAACACTCCCCTTATTATTTGGTTCCCAGCTACAAAGCAATAATGAGGCCTACTTGCAGATATTGCCATAAAACCGGTAGCCCATCACAACCCTATTCCGTAAAATGGATAAGATTCGTGTGACTTAATCTGCACATTGTGCTTTATTTTGGTGCACATCAGGCTGGACAGCAGTATCAATTCAGCTCAACTTGACACTGCGCCCTTTTGCGTACCTGACACTAGAAAAAATCATGGAGAAAGGAATGAATCTATCCATTAAATTCGCTGCAATCACCATTGCATTCGGACTCCTGGTGGCCTGTGCCACCGACGACCCCAATCGCCGTGCCAAGACAGGAGCCGCTATTGGAGCTGTAACCGGTGCAATTGTGGGTCATCAGATCGATCATGATACCGGGCGTTTTATCGGCGCAGCGGTGGGCGCCATAGCCGGTGGAGCTGCCGGGCATTACATGGATGAACAGGAAAAGGACTTTAATCGCGAACTGGAAGAAGAAAGAAAACGTAACGAGATTGAGATCGAGCGACTGAAGGATGACACCCTCAAGCTCAATCTCGATAGCGAAGTCTCATTCGATTATGACAGCGCCAAGATCAAACCAGCATTCAAGACCACATTAAACAAACTCGCCGAGATCATGATCAAATATGATCGCACTATTGTGTTTGTGGTTGGCCATACCGATAACACCGGTTCAGAGGCGTATAACCAAATGCTCTCTGAACGCAGGGCCAGTTCCGTGGTGAACTATCTGATTGCTCAGGGAGTGAATGCTGATCGTCTCTACGCCGAAGGCCGTGGAGAGACCGCACCGCGGGCCACGAACGAAACGGCCTCGGGACGACAGCTAAACCGCAGGGTTGAGATCTTCATCAAACCTGTCGTAGAAGGTGAGGAACAAAAGGCCTATCAGCCTCCTCGGTAATAGCAGCGTTCCGGCCATTGACCGAAATTGCCGGGGTATTACCCCCGGCCCTGACGCTAAACAGGACTGGAGGTATGCCATGAACGAACGATTCAACAAGAGCGAACAGGAATGGCGAAAGTTGCTCACCGACGAGCAATACCGTATTACCCGTGAGTCTGGAACCGAGCCCCCTTTCACCGGCCAGTATTATGCCAACAAGGAGACGGGGGTCTATCACTGTGTTTGCTGTGACAGCCCTCTGTTTCGATCCAATGAAAAATATGACTCCGGTAGCGGCTGGCCCAGCTTCTGGGCTCCCTATAGCAATGATGCCCTGGAGGCAAGAACAGATACCACGCATGGCATGAAACGTACCGAGGTACGTTGCGCCCATTGTCAGGCCCACCTGGGCCATGTCTTTCCCGATGGCCCGGAACCCTCAGGTTTACGCTACTGTATAAATTCCGCCGCCCTGGATTTTAAGGCTGCGGAATGAGCCAGGCCCGCATTGAGAATGTCTTTTACCGACACGCCCCCTGTGCTACTTTTAAATTCCCTGTAGCGAGTCATTCCCAACCATGATCTCTGACAACCAAGAAGCGTTGCGTTTACAGTTAGAGGCAATCATTCTGGAACACAGAGACCTGGATGACGTCATTGAGGAGCTTTCTCTCAATCCGTTTGTGAACCAGATGCAATTGAGTCGCCTAAAAAAGCGTAAGCTACAGCTGAAGGATCAGATCGAGCGCATCAAAAGCAACCTTATCCCCGACCTCAATGCCTGAAATCGAAGGCTGCCAGATACGCTATTCCAAACGCGCCAAACGGATGCGCCTCAGCATAACCGCCGAGGATGGCGTGGTGGCCACCCTGCCCAAGGGGACGCCGGTACGCCTGCTGCGGGCCTTTCTGGATGAGCAGCAGGACTGGATCCATCGAACCCTGGACCAACTTCAGACCCAGCGGCTGGAGATCGAGCGTGAGCGTGGTGAGATGCCCACCCAGCTCAGGCTCCTTGCCATTGACCGAACTGTTCAGATCCAGTACCAGGAAACCCGCTCCCATCGAATGCACCTGGCCGATAAGGAGAAGGAGCTGGTCCTGAGTGGCCGTATCCACGAAACCGAAAATGTACACAGGGCCCTGGGGCGATACATCAGGCAACAGGCAAAACACCATCTCGCCACAGAACTGCAACAGCTCAGCCAGGCACACCACCTGAGCTATAGTGCGATCAGTATTCGACGTCAAAAAACGCGCTGGGGCAGTTGCTCGGCCAACGGGCGAATCAACCTCAACGACAAGCTGCTCTTTTTGCCACGCCAGCTCATGCAACACGTCTTGCTGCATGAGCTGGCGCATACTCATCATATGGATCACTCCGCGGCCTTTTATGGCCTGCTACAGACATTGGATCCGGAAGCCAGGGCCAATCATAAGGCATTACAGCAGGCTGGAAGCTATGTCCCTCACTGGCTTAAATGGGCCTGACTCTTCAGGATCCGCCTGGATATAAATTTGGCTTATCCCCTCATACGCGGTTAAAATGCTGAGTTAATATATTCAAATTAGAGTACAAATTTATGTGGTATAACGGGTTACTCGATCTGTCCTGGTGGCAGGTCATCCTTGCAGTCCTTCTGCTCACGCACATCACCATCGTCAGTGTCACGGTCTATCTACATCGTCATTCCGCACACCGCGCCTTAGACCTGCACCCGGCCGTCAGCCACTTTTTCCGTTTCTGGCTATGGATGACTACCGGTATGCAGACCAGGGACTGGACTGCTATCCATCGGAAGCACCATGCCAAGTGTGAGACCGAAGAAGATCCTCATAGCCCGGTCACTCGTGGGCTCAATACCGTCATGTGGCAGGGCGCCGAGCTCTATCGTGCCGGCAAGACGCCCGAAACCCTGGAAAAATACGGCAAGGGCACCCCTGAAGACTGGATCGAAAAAAATCTGTACCGCCGATATGAACTGCTGGGAATTGCCATTATGTTCGTGATTGATGTACTCCTGTTCGGAGCCATCGGTATCACGGTATGGGCCATACAGATGCTGTGGATCCCGTTTTTCGCGGCCGGTGTTATCAATGGCCTGGGCCATCACTCCGGTTATCGGAATTACGAATGCCCTGATGCCTCGACCAATATCTTGCCCTGGGGCATTCTTATCGGTGGTGAAGAACTGCATAATAATCACCACACCTACCCAAGCTCCGCCAAACTCTCCAACAAGTGGTGGGAATTCGATATTGGCTGGATGTATATTCGCCTGCTATCGCTCATGGGCCTGGCACAGGTAAAAAGGTTACCCCCCACGATCTACACCCTGGATAGCAAACAGGACATCGACCGGGATACCGTGATGGCCATTATCAATAACCGCTTTCAGGTCATGGCGCGTTACAGTGATCAGGTCATTCACCCTCTGTTACAACAGGTCAGGGGGGAAGCGGATAAGCAACATAAGCGGCTTTACCGCAAGGCAAAACGCCTGTTAAATCGCAATAATGCCCTGATTACGCAGAAAGAGGAGCAGTCGCTGGCAAACCTGCTTGAAGAAAATGCCATGCTGAAAACCCTTTATGAAAAGCGCATGGAGTTACAGGCCATCTGGCAAAGACGAGCCTCCACTAACGATGAGATTATCCATGCCCTGCATGACTGGATTCACAAAGCCGAAGAAAGCGGTATCCAGATGCTAAGTGAATTCGCACAAAACCTTCGTCACTATACCCTGCCTCCCACGCACAGGACTGCGTGAGTACGATCACAAAAAGTTCATTTATCTCGAACTAATTTATAGATCAGATGACCAACCCACTTTATGATACTTTTGTACCATAAAGTGGGCTGGTCTTTGGGTTCCCGCACCTGAGGAACAATAACAGGCCGCAGGCAATAACACTCAAGAAACACACCCTGGAGATACTATGCTCAACAGACAACGATTAGTATTGTTACTCATGTTAGTTCTCAGCTTGACCTCGATGGCCTTCGCCAAGGAGCCAGCCACCCTGGAAGAAAAAAAGGCGGCTGCGAATAAGACCCTGCAGGAATTCAAGGCACAGGGCCCGATCATTCAGCAATATCTGGATAAGGCCTATGGCTACGTGGTATTTCCTGTAATTGGACAGGGAGGGTTTATCCTCGGTGGCGGACATGGCTCGGGCGGTATGGTCTATGAGAGAGGCAGCCTGGTCGGTACGGCATCGGTAACGCTTGTCTCTATAGGCGCCCAGATTGGCGGTCAGAAATTCCGCGAGCTGATCTTCATTGAAGACAAGGCCACCATGGAGCGATTCAAGCAGGGCAAGATTGAACTCGATGCCGATGCTAGCGCCGTGATGGCCCAGGCCGGCACTTCCACAGGAGCCAATTTCACCGGTGGCATGGCCATCTTCACCAAGCCCGTCGCCGGGGCCATGGCCAAGGCAACCGTAGGCACACAAATTATTAACTTTAGCCCTCTAGGTCAGTAAGACGAACATCTCAGCCCGGACCTGATGGTCCGGGCTGAGATGCGGTTATTCCCCCAGGGCACTATTTACGGCGACGTTTTCGACCTTCAAATGAGACGATGCTGGGCATGATCTCATTAAATGGCAACTGGTCCAGAGAGCCAAACTGCTGCTCTGCCTCATTCAGCAGGGTAAAGATATCCTCAACCTTATCCCTGACACCCAATTCGGGATGGATCAGTTGTTGCAGCCCCAGCATCCCCCCCGTCTGAACCTTGATTTCCTTATTAAATGGTAAAGCTCCGTCAATTTCCGTCAGCCGCAGGGCAAAGCGCGCATTCTCACGCAATTGATCCAGGAGCAATCCACAACGCTCACGTGCTGCCGGAGACAGGCATGATACCCCTTCACGATCAGCCAGATTAAAACCCTTGCCTCGACTACAGGCAGATCGTCTCGATAACAGGGTCTTTTCAAACCGACAACGACTCTGGTTCAATTTGTGATAGGTTGAGCGATACTCATTCTCGTCCATGAGTGATTTATTTTTCCCACTCCATCAGGATGGGCTTTTCTCTCTGCTCCTGCAGACGCTCCTCGGCCTCCAGGGCATTATCGGCAAAGATAACCTTGTAGTTGGCATCATCCCCTGCGCGTAATTCACGGGCATGGTTCTTGGCATCCTTAAACACCTCAAATTCCTGAACCATTTCCAGATTTTTAATCAGGGCCGTAGGCCCCTCATTGATTTTAAAGACGTAATAGGGCATCGCTTTCTCCTTCGTTACTCAAATATTTTAGCTGCCGAATAATAACACAGCAATTTACTAAAGAATTACCCCTCAATGCTTACCCCTTCTTGCAGGGCCTCCAGTCTTTCAGAGGCCTGCATCCAGGCCTCTTCCAGTTCCTCCATTTTGCCCCTCAGTTCACCCTGCTCTTTAAGCAAGACCTGCAAGACCTGCCTGGCAGACTCCTCGTATATCTCGGGATGAGATAGCTCCTCCTCAATGTCAGCAAGGCGAAGCCGGATCTTTTCCATGGCCTGGTCGGCTTTTTTAATCTCATCACGCAGGGGCCGCGTCTGTTGACGATGCTCTGCCTCTCGACGCTTACGCTCCTTTCGCGATTCTGAACCCATCACCGTCACAGCATCTGGTTGAGTTGTGGGCGCGGTCTGTCGCTCCGCCAGCCATTGACCATATCGATCCAGCCCACCCTCAAACAGCTGAATCGTGCCTTCGGCCACTAGCCAGAATCGCTCACTGACCGTACGGACCAAATGACGATCATGGGAGACCAGCAACACCGCCCCTTCATAACCCTGCAGGGCCACGGTCAGGGCATGACGCATCTCCAGATCCAGGTGGTTGGTCGGCTCATCCAGCAAAAGGAGATTGGGACGGGCATAGACGATCAGGGCCAGGTTCAGCCGGGCCTTCTCTCCACCGGAATACTGGGCCACGGGCTTGAGCGCCTCATCACCACCGAAACCAAATCGCCCCAGGAAGTCACGCCCCTCCTGGTCACTAAGATTTCTGTCCTTATGTAACAGAATTTCAAGGGCAGAACTCTGCAGATCCAGGGCCTCGGAATGATGCTGTGCAAAATAACCTATCTTTAGATCCTGGTGCTTCTCCAGCTCCCCGCCCAGGGCATGGATTTCACCAGCCAGCAATCGCACTAACGTGGATTTACCGGCTCCGTTCGGCCCCAGCAATGCAATACGATCACCGGACTGAATATCCAGGTTCAGGCCATTAAGAATTGGGGCCTCGCTATAGCCGATGGCCACATCTTTCAGGTGCACCAGGGAATGGGGTTGTTTCTCGGGCTGGGCAAACTCAAAATGAAAAGCAGAATCCGCGTAGGCAGGCGCGACCTCTTCCATCCGCTCCAGGGCCTTGATCCGACTCTGGGCCTGCCTGGCCTTGGTGGCCTTGGCACGAAAACGATCTATAAACTTCTGAAGTCTTTGCTGTTCCTCAATCTGCTTATCATAGGCCGCCTGTTGCTGCATCTGCCTTTGGGCACGCTGAAGTTCGAATTCTGAATAATTACCGGTATAGAGCTCCAGCCTTTGATGATCCAGGTACAGGACCTGTCCAACGATGGCATCCAGAAAATCACGATCATGAGATATCAGTAACAAGGTCCCGGAATACCGTTTCAGCCAACCCTCAAGCCACAATACCGCTTCCAGATCGAGATGATTGGTTGGCTCATCCAGTAACAGCAGATCGGAACGACACATAAGGGCCTGGGCCAGATTCAGTCGCATACGCCAACCACCAGAGAAATCGCTGACCGGGCGGCGCTCGTCTCCAGCCCGAAAGCCCAGACCATGCATCAGTCGCGCTGCCCGAGATCGCGCCGTATAGCCATCAATACGATCCATACGCTCATGCAGATGAACCAGTTCATCGCCCTGGTTGGCGGCTTCAGCCTCTTTCATAGCCTGATCGAGGGCTGCCCATTCGGCATCGCCATCCAGAACATAATCCTGTGCTGAGCGCGGATCCGCAGGGGTCTCCTGGGCAACATGCGCGGTCACCCAGTTTTCGGGCAGGTAGAGTTCTCCGGCTTCAACCTGGAGCTGGCCTCGTATCAAGGCAAACAGGCTGGATTTTCCCGAACCGTTGGCACCTACGACCCCAACACGGGCTCCCGGATGTATCGTAAGGTTCGCCTGCTCAAATAAAACCCGGCTACCCCGCATTAGTGCGAGTTGGTCTAATCGAATCATGACGAGTATTTTAACGAATATTCGAACACTGGGAGTTCCTACTTTGCTTCCTCAATGAAGACAGGGTTATTACATAGCGACTCATGGAGTGCGTTATACTAAGACTGCTATTGAAACTGGAACCTCGTATGAGCACAGACAACCTAAGCAAAGAACAGCAGATCATGATCATGATGCGCAAGATCCTGGGCGCTGTGGTTCGTGACACCACCCCCCAGCCGGGTATGAAGCAACCCTTATCGGAAAACACCATCAACAGCATCAAGGATTGTTTCGCGCTGATTGCCGCTCGTGAAAAAGAACTGGCCGAAGAGGCCGGTATTGATAATCAGATGAAGCCACGCTATATCGATGAACCCAGCACCAGCAAGGTCGTTTCCATCGACAAGATCGGCATGATGAATAGCGCCGACACTGACACTAAAAAATAGTCAACAAGAGGCCCCCTGATTCAGGGGTCCTCAATGTTTTTCGGCCGGCTGGGCCTCTCTCATTCTCATCAGCAGGGCATATCGCTTCCAGGCATCCGGGGCATCCAGACCCTGTTCACTCAGTCCATTCAACAGGCTGGCCGCATCCTGACAGATCTCCTCCAGATGCTGAGGATCGAATAACTGAGCGGCACCGGCAACGGCCGGCTCAGACTCGGACAACAGGCTGGGTACCAGTTCTTCCCTGCTCAACAGCTCATCGGGGCGTAACATATCTGAGATGAAGGGATACTCGAGCAGGGCATAGTGCATCAGCCGGGCCTCATCTTCCATTTCCAGTTTTTCCAGGGCCTCGGGGTCATCTCCAGCTGCACTACGGACCGATACCATAATTACCTCGACCAGGCGCTGCAGGGCCAGCTTGATCTGTTCCATATCCCCACCCAGGCCGGAGCAACGCTCATAGGCCTCATCGATACGCTCCTTGATACCGAGGATCTGTTCGCTCTCTGCATTACCTTCCAGGCCTGCGGCCTCTTCGACGAGACTCTTGAAGTCCTGCAGGAAGGCCTGAACTTCTTCAAAATCCTTGTGCTGGGCCTCCATTAGCTCACTTTCTTTGACCTTGCGCTGTTCCTCACTAAACAGCGGATTACCCATGCGGCGTACCAGTTTACGTTCATGGGCTCCAGGTTTTTGATTAAAGCTCAGCATCAAGCTGTCTCCTTGATCTCTGCCAGGGCCTTTTTCAGGGCCGGTTCATCAACAGGAAAGGTAAGCGAGGCATGGATGGGGAACCTCGACGTCACACGCTGGTAGGGTTCGGCCTGCTCACGCTCATAAAAAACAATCACACGCGTATCAGGCAATCGCTGGACCACGGCCATGAGTGTCTCAAGGCTACTCGTACGATCGCGAAAATCACTCTGGTAATTGAACTCCGCGACTATGACCCTGGGCTTTTTCTTTTTTATAAGGCCCAGCGCCTTGCGCATATTACGTTCCGTCAGGGGCTCAAAACCAGCCTGTCGATAGAGGGTGGAAAAATCAGGATATCCACCCATCTCAACTATGGATATCAGGAAAGGCTGTTCGCTCATCGCTTATTCAGGCAGTTTTTCACGCAGGGCGTCGCGATCATACCACCACTGCCCATCTACCACGACGTCAAGAATCTGTGCCATACGCTTTAGAATCAGGGCCGAATCATTCAGATTGAGTCTTTCAATCCAGAGATCCAGTTCCTGCTGGGACTTCACCTTGCCATGACGCTGTGCAACCGAGGCCACCAGATTACGGGTCATGAAGGTGATATTGTCATAATCTTCTTCTGGTGCACGAATCTCTGCCAGGTAATGCGCTAACATGGCGGCCACGGCAGCCCCATCGGAATCCTTTGGAGTCTCATCGATAAAATGGCTCATCAGGGTATAGGTCGCCTGCGGATCGACCGGATAGGTCACCGCCAACCAGATGCCGTTACCCAGGGCAGCAATTGAGGCCGGCTGATCAGCGCGATATAAGAGATCACAGGCCTCCACGGCCTGCTGCCACTCTTCCTCACGAAGCGCAATATCAAAGGCCTTGCGAGCATGATCCCAGGCCGCTTCATTCTGGGTCAGTTCGATCTCCGCCTCGGCAACATCCAGCAGGATCTTGCTTTGTTCTCGAGGCGGGGTGTCTTCGGGCATGCCTTCCAGACGCTGTAATAGTTTTTCCAGCTCCTTGGCAATCTCTTTGCGGGACTCTCTGGCATCGATCCCTTCAAGAAAATCACTGGCTACACCCACACCTGGTTTAGAATCACTCATCTTTATCACACTCCGCTTATGCTTTGGGCCTCACCGATGTCGGTTTTTTCCTTATCATGAGACCTATATAATCACCTGAATTTCTGTTTAAGGGTTTCCCCATGACAACATTTATTACCGTCGCTACGCTCAGTGAACTAGGCCCAGGCATGACCAAAAGAGTCACCGTCTCAGGCCATCCCATACTACTCGCTAACGTGGATGGCCAGGTCTATGCCTGCGACGATACCTGTACCCACGAGGATTCCTCGCTATACCTGGGTTGTCTGAAAGGGGCGCTGATTTCCTGCACCCTGCATGGCAGTCGCTTTGATGTTCGTTCGGGATTACCCCAGGAAGAACCAGCAACCGAATCCCTGAAAACCTACGAGATTCAGATTGAGGGGGATGAAATCCGCATCGACCCGAACCCCCGAACCTGAATCAGGTTCTTACCGAACCACTTTGATCCCACATATAGGTACAATCCAGTTCGGCGCGTACCATTGACAGCCCTTCACGCCCTTTTTCCAGCACCAGCTGAGCCGGAGTACGCCCCCTAAAACGACGTTGGGGCCGCGTCATCCAGATCTTACGCATAGGCGGATTACGCGGATAGGCCGTGACCAGTGCCTCAGCTATATGCAGAATATGGCTGGCCCGTGCCATGATATCGGGATCATCAGGAAAAGCTGTATCATCACGGAACTTGGACAGGTGTCTGACACGGAAATTTTCCGGCAGTCCCAGCACAAATACGATCTGTTCGCCGGTCAGATTCCAGCCATCGATGATCGACATCGCCATGCGAGTGATCTGTAAACGTTCTTCATCAGTGAACTGTTCCACTACCTTCATCTCCAAAAAGAGCCTGATTTACCTTCCTGCACCGCAAGCAGTGAGACTGGGAAATCCTGAGTTCATCGCTGGAGTATACAGACTTCATGGAAAACTGTCGTTAATTCCCCACACTTTATGTCTTTTTTGATGGCATAATAAAATGATATTCGACTTAAAAAACAGGCACATGCAACCTGACCTCGGCCAGATCATTCCTATCGTCAAACGTATCGCTCAGGAAGAGCTCCTACCGCTGTTTGCCTGCTGTACAAGAAATTACAAAGACGATGGCAGCATCATTACCGAAGCGGACCTTGCCTGCCACCAGCGCCTGCAACAGGAACTTTCCGAGCCTTGGCCAGACATTGGCTATTTAAGCGAAGAGAACTCATCCCAGGAACAACTGGCATTGTTGCGTCAGCACAGGGAGGCCCTCTGGGTGGTCGACCCACTGGATGGCAGCAATAATTTTGCGAGCGGCATACCCTATTTCTGCCTCTCGATTGCCCTGGTCAATCAAGAAGGACCGCTATTGGCCGTGGTCTATGATCCCATCAGAGACGAGTGTTTTTCTGCACAATCTCAAAAAGGTGCCTCGATAAATGATCAGCCCCTGCAGGTTCCGCAGAATGCCCCGGCGCTGAAACAGTCGTTATTACTGGCCAATATCGAGCGCTTACCTGAACGTCTGCGAGAGGGACTCGCACTTAACCCCCCTTATGGAAGCATCAGGCATTTTGGCGCCTCGGCCCTGGACTGGTGCTGGCTGGCTTATGGTAGGGGTCAGCTAAGTCTTCATGCAGGTCAGAATTTCTGGGATTACGCAGCTGGCCTTCTGATCTTTACCGAGGCGGGTGGGCAATGCTGCTCCTTTGACCAGAAAGAAGTCTTTCATTTTGGCCTCAAACCTCGTTCTGTCATAGCAGCAGGGGCAGTTAAACGTTATCGGGAATGGCGAGATGTCGTTTCCTCACACCTCGTCTAAACGAATAGCAGAGATCACGACGCTACAGCATCATGACTGGTTAAGTATCTCCAGGACATCCTGCGCATGTCCTTTAGGCGCGACATCATAAAGTGCCAGTTCCAGAATACCATCCTTATCGATTATAAAGGTCGAGCGCACTGCTACCTCTTTGGTCACTCCATTTTTTTCTCTTTCCTGCAGAACCCCGTAGGCCTTGCAGGCCACACCTTCCACATCCGCCAGTAACTGCACGTTCAGGCCATATTTGTCCCGAAAGTCCCCATGACTGATGCAGTTATCGCGACTAATCCCGATGACTAGCGTATCAAGCTCCTCGAATTCATTGACGAGATCACTAAACTCCTGGGATTCAATCGTACAACCCGGCGTATCGTCCTTGGGATAGAAAAACAGTACAACCTGCCGCTTGCCCCTGTAATCGGACAGCCGGACCATCTGCATATCGGCGCTGGGCAATTCAAAATCCGGGGCTTCCTGACCAAGTTCAAGCATGACGCATACTCCGGTGGTTTTTTATTTCTATCAATTTCGTTATATCTAAACCATAAATTCAGGCCATGACAAGTCGTTGAGCCGAAACTCATGGTGTAATTATGATCACTAGTCCATTATCCTACTCAAATTCCTTAGACGCAGACAATGAACAATATGAGCACTCAGAATAAAGAATACTACGCACCCTGGGAAAAAGCCTATCAAAAATTTGCCACCCCGTTTGAAGAGTTCATACATAGGCAAACTACCACAGGAATACTGCTCATCGGTTGTGCCATCATCGCTCTCATCATTGCCAATTCACCCCTGCTTGAGGCCTATGAAGATTTCCTGCATCTAAAGATTGGGATTAGTGTGGGTAACTGGCGCCTGGAGCATACCGTTCATCACTGGATTAATGACGGCCTGATGACCATCTTCTTTTTTGTGGTTGGCCTGGAAATCAAACGTGAAATACTGACCGGAGATTTATCGAGTTTTAAAAATGCCGTCCTTCCCGTTATAGCTGCAATCGGCGGCATGGTCGTTCCGGCCGTTCTGTATTTGCTGATTAACAGCGATGGGGTTGGCGCACGTGGCTGGGGTATTCCCATGGCTACCGATATCGCCTTTGCCGTTGGCGTTATGGCCCTGCTGGGTAGCCGCGTACCGCGCTCCTTACTAACCTTTCTGGTTGCCCTGGCCATCGTTGATGATCTGGGCGCGGTGACCGTCATCGCGCTCTTTTACACCGAGACCATAAATTCCAATTTCCTGGGCGCCGCGGTCCTGATCACCTTCATGATGTACATGCTGAACCTGGCAGGAATTCGCAGGCCGTTGCCGTATTTCCTGTTTGCCATTGCCCTCTGGATTGCGATGGAAGGTTCAGGAGTCCATGCCACGATTGCAGGTATATTTGCCGCCTGGACCATACCGGCCTATTCGCGCTACACCCCCAGGGAATTCAGCAACAATATCAGGAAAATCCTGGATCGCTTTGATGAACATGATGAAGAGGGCATCCCCCTCATCAATAATCCCAGGCAAACAGGACTGGCATGGAAAATCAGCCACGCCTATGACGTCGGCATCTCCCCTCTGCAAAGGCTGGAGAGCGGACTACACATCCCTTCTACCTATATCGTCATCCCGCTGTTTGCACTGGCCAATGCCGCTATCCCCCTGGACGGTGAGTCTCTCGTCAACTCGCTGAGCGACCCTATTGCCATCGGGATTATTGCCGGGCTGGTTGTGGGTAAAATCATCGGCATATCAGGCAGTGTCCTGCTGGCCCGTCAACTCGGCATTGGTCAGTTGCCCGAAGGAGTCACGTCATCACATATCATCGGAGCCAGTATGCTCGCCGGGATCGGTTTTACCATGTCCATCTTTATCTCGGAACTGGCCTTCAAGTGGGATGGAGATACCGTGGTGATCGCCAAGATGGGCATCCTCTGCGCATCCCTGATCGCAGGCATTGGGGGTTATATCTGGCTACGCTGGTGTACGCCGAAACCTGACTAGATCAGGCGATATTGACGGCAAGCAGGCCCCTTTCAAAACCAGAGGAGGGAATCCTGACACGCACCTGGTAGCCACTGCCCGGTGCCGCCTCCATGGCATGCCCCTTCGTGTCCTCCATAGACTCAAGGATAAAGAACTGATTGCCTGCCGGGGTGATCAGTTCCAGTGAGTCGCCTACCCCAAAACGGTTTTTTACATCGACCTCGGCAACACCCTGTTCATCAACAGACAGGATCTCACCCACAAACCGCTGCTGTTTGCTTTCGGAGTGGCTATTTAGAAAGTTCTGTTCTGCGGCCGTGTGATGGCGCTTGTAAAAACCATCGGTATAACCTCGGTTGGCCAGGTTTTCGAGTTCGCCGAGCAGTGAAGGGTTGAATGGACGACCCGCAACGGCATCCTCGATAGCTCGGCGATAGGCCTGGGTGGCACGGGCTACGTAGTAATGCGATTTGGTACGGCCTTCGATCTTCAGTGAATCCACACCAATATCGACCAGACGCTGCACATGCTCAACGGCACGCAGATCCTTGGAATTCATGATGTAGGTGCCATGCTCATCTTCCATCACCGGCATCTGCTCACCCGGACGATTCGTTTCCTCCAGGAAGTAAATCTGGTCGGCCTCTTTGGCACGCTCCGGTTTCCATACCCCTTCGGGTGTCTCGGTACCGGGCTCCATCTTGTAATCCCAGCGGCAGGCATTGGTACAGGTACCCTGGTTGGCATCACGCTTGTTGAAATAGCCCGACAGCAGGCAACGTCCCGAATAGGCGATACAGAGGGCGCCATGGACGAAGACCTCAAGCTCCATCTCCGGCACCTGCTGACGGATCTCTTCGATATCATCCAGAGACAGCTCGCGCGAGAGGATGATCCGTTTCACACCCACCGATTCCCAGAAACGGACCGAGGCATAATTCATGGTATTGGCCTGCACGGAGAGATGGATCGTCTGCTCGGGCCATTCCTCACGTACCATGTAGATCAGACCGGGATCGGCCATGATCAGGGCATCGGGTCCCATTTCAACGATGGGCCGCATGTCTTCGATAAAACTGCCCAGCTTACTGTTATGGGGCATGATATTGGCCGCCACGAAAAATTGCTTACCCAGGGTATGCGCCTCCTTGATGCCAATGGCCAGGTTGTCTTCCTTGAAATCATTATTGCGCACCCTGAGGCTATAACGAGGTAGTCCGGCATAGACGGCATCAGCCCCATAAGCCAGGGCGT
>JANTGN010000038.1 GCA_024762895.1 Thiotrichales bacterium | reverse complement strand
AACAACGGTGCCAGTGTACCGATTACGGATTACATCACTGGTGGGAAGCTGGGTGGCGTATTGGAGTTTCGTGGCCAGATCCTGGATGAGGCTGAGAATGCCCTGGGAAGAATCGCTATCGGTCTTGCCAGTGATTTCAACAATCAACATCGATCAGGCATGGATCTCAATGGAGTAGTGGGGCAGGATTTTTTTGTGGTGCCCTCGCCTGATGTACTACCAGATTCAGCTAATACCGGGACATTGTCAGTCATTATTGACGATACCAACCAGCTGACCACTGATGATTATCTGATGAGTTACGATGGCGCTACCTGGGAGGTTCGTCGTGTCAGTGATAATCAGATAGTTCCGTTCACCGGTACTGGAGTAGCCGGTGACCCCTTTGTATTTAATGGCCTAAATGTTGAGGTTACCTCTGCCCCAGCCGCTGGTGATAGTTATCTGATCCGTCCCACGCGGGCTGGAAGCCGAGATTTGGGGACGTTGTTAGACGATCCCAGAGAAATCGCTGCAGCAGCTGGATTAATCAGCATAGCTGAAACGACCAATACCGGTGATGGTGAAATTAATTTACCTACGCCCATTGATTCCAGTGATCCAGATTATTTCAATACGACGACCATTACCTACGATGCAGCCGGAACGCAGTTTGTAGTCACCGATGGTATCAATCCACCACAGACTTTTTCATATGACCCAGCGACTGACTCATCAGTGACAGTCACTTATAACGGCTGGAGTGTTGAGTTATCGGGAACTCCGGCTGATACGGATGTCTTTACGGTTGAACAGAATCCAGATACCTCAGCGACCGGTGATAACCGTAATGCCCTGGCACTTGCCAGCCTGCAACAACTGGAAAGTCTGAATGGTGGCACGGCAACCTATTCCGAATCCTATAACGAGATGGTGGGTAGCGTGGGTACCAATACTCGTAAGGCCGAGATCACTTCTTCGGCTCAGGAAAAACTATTGTCGGATGCCATCTCAACACGTGAGTCTATTTCCGGGGTGAATCTGGATGAAGAGGCCGCCAATTTACTGCGTTATCAGCAGGCCTACCAGGCCGCCGCGCAGGTCATTTCAACGGCAGACAGCCTGTTCCAGACTCTGCTGGGTGCAGTAAGGAGATAACGATGAGAGTATCTACATCAGAGATCTATCGCCAGGGTGTGAACTCCATACTGGATGGTCAGCAAAAGTTGGGAAAGACCCAGTTACAGATCAGCTCGGGTAAACGAATTCTGTCACCGGCCGATGATCCCTCCGGGGCTGTACAGTCTCTGGAGTTGTCCACGGCACTTGCCGTTAATAACCAGTTCCAACGAAATAATGACAGGGTTCAGCAAAAACTCAGCGCTGAAGAGACGGCGCTGGATTCTGTAGTGACCAATCTACAACGAGTGCGCGAACTAGTCGTACAGGGTAACAATGATTCTCAGGTGCCAGAAAGCCGGGCCGCTATTGCGGCAGAAATCCGCCAGCTCCGGGATGAGATGATTGCCCTGGCGAATACGCGCGATGCCAATGGCGAATACCTGTTTGCAGGATTTAGATCGGATACACAGGCTTTTAGCGCTGATAGCAATGGAGTGGTCACCTATCAGGGCGATGATAGTCAGCGGTTTGTACAGGTCAGCCCGGTACGCCAGATAGCAGCAGGCGATCCTGGTAGCGAGGTGTTCAATAATATCCTTAACGGCAATGGCACTTTTACGTCATCGGCTTCCGCAACCAATACCGGAACTGGCATTATTGATGTGGGCACGGTTACGGATCCCGCTATCTGGCAGGCCAATGCCGATACCTATACCATTACCTTCACGGCGCCGGATACCTATGTGGTTACCGGGAGCCTGGGTTATAACAGTGGCCCTCAACCCTATCAAGGTGGTACAGAAATCAGTTTTCAGGGTGCTCAGGTAAGGATCGAGGGGAGCCCGGCAACGGGTGATACCTTCACGGTTGAGCCGAGTTCCAATCAGTCGATATTTGAGACCTATCAAAATATAATTGATGCCCTGGAATCTGGCAGTTCCGACGCCGTGGTCAGGGCCCAGCTGCATACAGAGCTGGGACATGGCCTAAGTAACCTGGATCATGACCTGGATAACGTGTCTCGTATACGGTCCATTATTGGATCCAGGATGAATGCCCTGGATGACCAGGCCAATATTAATGAAGGGATGACCCTGCAACTCGAGACAGTTAAGTCTGCGATTGAGGACCTGGACTATGCCGAGGCCATCAGCCAGTTTCAGCTACAGATGACCGGTTTACAGGCCGCACAGCAGACCTATATTCAGGTTCAGGGGCTGTCCCTGTTTAACTTTTTACGCTAGATTCATTCTGTACTCATTAACGGGCCTCCTTTTTAGGAGGCTTTTTTGTTTATCAGTCCAGTCAGGAAATATTGTTCTTTGGTATAGAAAAGGGGGATTCATTCAAACTTTAGTACAAGGCTGGTCTTAGGGTAAAGTCAATTAAAAACATGCATAACTATTTGTAATTATTAATAAATAATAAAAAATGTAAAAACTTTTCATCAGGGTCTAAAGTATCTCCAAAGGGGGTCGATACATAGGGCGTAGATACATTGTAAGGCTTTCGGGCCTGATGAGCCGCCAAAGCGGAGTTTCTATCCCAATTAAGGAGATATAAAAATGCCTCAGATTATCAATACCAACATCCCGTCGCTGACGGCTCAGAGAAACCTGAATTCTTCTCAGAGTGACCTGGCGACCTCTCTGCAACGCCTGTCTTCCGGTCTACGTATTAATAGTGCGAAAGACGACGCAGCAGGTCTTGCCATTTCAGAACGCTTTTCTACTCAGATCAATGGACTTAACCAGGCGATTCGTAACGCCAATGACGGTATTTCATTTGCCCAGACTGCTGAAGGCGCCCTCGCCAGTGTCGGTGATTCCCTGCAGCGTATGCGTGAACTGGCCGTTCAGTCTGCTAACGACACCAATTCTGCTTCTGACCGACAGGCCATCGACAACGAAGTCCAGCAGCTGATTTCTGAAATCAGCCGCGTTGCAATTGCAACCGACTTTAACGGCCAGAAGGTTCTTGACGGCAGTCTGACCGATCTGTTCTTCCAGGTGGGTGCCAACCAGGGCCAGACCATTGCGGTAAGTGGCGTTGATTCCCGTACTGATCAGTTGGGTGCGTCAGAGGCAGTGGGCGGAGATGGCCTGACGCAGACAGAGATCAATGACGTTGGTTTTGCCACGGGTGGTATTACTGATGTTGTAATTACTGTTGATGGGGATGGGACCACTGATGTTGTTACTGCAGACATGACTGGCGTATCGACACTTGATGATGCAGTCCGCGTAATCAATACTGCAATCGGGGCATCAACTGATACGGATGTTGCGGATGCTGGTTTGAAGGCCTCTCTTCGAGTTGATGATACCGGCGAAACCACCATCGTAATTAATGGTAAGTTCGAAGAGAACAATACAGGTACGCCACTATTTGATGTTACCGGTGGTGTGGTGACTCTTGACGATGCAGCCGCTACTACCGTTGATATTTTCGGTGCCACTGCGGTTACTTCAGACCAGATTGATCTGACCGAGATTGATGTGACTACCCGAGCCAACTCTTACCAGACCATTGCTGCGGTAGACGGTGCGCTGACTCAGGTTAACACCCTGCGTTCAGAGCTGGGTTCGGTTCAGACTCGTTTCGAATCTACCATCGCGAACCTGGAAATCACCTCCGAGAACCTGTCGGCCTCTCGTTCACGTATCCGTGACGCGGATTTTGCGGCCGAGACTGCGGAACTGACTCGTAATCAGATCCTGCAGCAGGCGGGCATCTCGGTGCTGTCCCAGGCCAATGCCCTGCCACAGAACGTGCTTGCCCTGCTCCAGTAATGAGGTGAGCGCTTGAAAGGTAATCTCATAATTGGGAAGTGTCTGGCTCCGGAGTTCATCCGGGGCCTGGCGCCTTTTGACGCTTATAGGAGTGTGACGTTATGAAAGAAATTGTTTCCAGCGTTGCAGCAGGCCCGGCAAAACCGGCATATCAGGCGCAGCCTCTGGGCGGCGCTAACCCCCAGCCGGCTGAACGACAAGATGTCGAATCAGCAAATGCATTACCAGAAACAGGACAGGCACAATCACAGCCCGTGACTGAAGAAACACCACTTTTACCCGAAGAGCAGGAAAAGGTGGAAAAGGCCGTTGAAGACATCAACGATCATTTTCAGTCTATGGGTAGAGACCTGAGTTTTGCGGTCGACGAAGACAGTGGCAGAACGATTATCACTGTCTTCGACTCGGAGACACAGGAAGTGGTTCGCCAGATTCCTCCCGAGGAGGTTCTGGACCTGGCAATGAACCTGGTGGATGCTGGTGGGGTTGCGACTACTGGTCTTGCCGAAAAGGTGTAGCTGGCACGGCTGTTGCTTTTAGAAGTTCGGGGATATGGCAATCTGTCATATCCCCGACACTTCATTCATTTTTAGGAGTACGTTATGGCAATCAGTTCACTAGGCGTTGGTTCAGGTCTGGATCTGAATTCGCTGGTTGATAATCTGCTGAATGCCGAGCGTGTGCCTGTTGAAACTCGCTTAGATAAAAAAGAATTCGAGCTCCAGGCGGAGCTTTCTGCTTTTGGCACACTATCCAGTGCACTTGCTGATCTCCAGTTTACCCTGGATCCACTTAAAGAACTGACTGAAGGTCGGACTGCTCGATCATCTGATACTTCAGTGCTAGGTGTTTCTGTCGATGAGTCGGCTAATGTTGCCGCTTACTCAATAGCGGTTAATCAGCTTGCAACGAATGATGCGCTTGCAGCTGCAGGCGTTTCAGATCTAACAAGTTTCATCGGTGAGGGTACTTTGACATTCACCTTTGGAACAAAAGAATATACAACGACTACCACTGGTGGCGGTGGCGGTGGCGGTGGCGGTGGCGGCCCTGGCGGTGGAACCACAACTGAGACGACTGAATATACCGGATTTACTGCTAATCCTGATAAAACCGCAACGACTATTACCATCGATAGCTCAAACAATACATTGGAAGGTATTCGTGATGCGATCAATGATGCCGATTTTGGAGCAACCGCCGTTATCGTCAATGATGGTAGTGCTTACCGCCTTCTGGTGACATCGGACGATTCTGGCCTGGAAAATGGTCTCAATATTTCAACGACAAGTTCGTCTGGTGATCTGTCTGGTTTCGCCTATGACTTTAACGGCGGCACACCCATAACCAATATGGAACAGACGGTCATAGCTCAGGATGCAGAGATAACCCTTAATGGTCTGGACATCAGCTCTGCGACTAATACCTTCTCTGAAGCACTCCCAGGGGTAACTCTGGATGTGAAAAAAATCTCTGAAGCACCCGTTTCAGTCGGTGTGAACCTGGATGAGGGAAGTGCAACAAATGCCTTAACCGGTTTTGTCGAGGCCTTTAATACCCTGATAGAAAACCTGGATACCCTGAGTAAATATAATCCTGACACCCAGGAGGCCAGTGTCCTTACAGGTGATAGCCTGGTCCGTGGATTAAAATCTACTATGCGAAACCAGATTATTACCCAGTTTGGCGATGATGCCGCAGCAATCACGACTTTCGTTGATCTGGGTATCAAGACCGGTGCAGATGGAAAGCTGAGTATCGACAGTGCGACTCTTAGTGAAGCACTGGATAGTAATTTTGAGGGTGTGATTGCATTTGCCAATGCGGCAGGCGAGGCAATTGACACCGTTGCAGACTCATACCTGGGGCCAGGGGGAACAATTAATAGCCGCCAGGATAGTCTCAGGTCCGGTATTGACCAAATTTTCGATGATCGTGATGCGCTTGATGCACGTCTCACACTACTCGAGGCATCCCTGGTTAAGAAGTATTCTGCGCTGGATACGTTGTTATCCGGTTTACAGTCGACCAGTAATTTTATAACCAGCCAGTTAGCCACGCTGGATTTCTCTAATAATTCGAATAAGTAACCTGCTTACTATTGGAGTGAAAGGATAATGAATATGAACAGTGCAATGAACGAGTACAAGAATGCTGGGGTAAACGCAGAAGTCATGGATGCGAATCCGCATCGACTGATACAGATGCTCATGGATGGCGCCCTGGATCGTATCGCTATTGCGAAAGGGGCGATGCAGCAAAAGGATGTAGCCGTGAAGGGTGAGCGCATTAGTTCAGCCATTACGATTATTGAAGGACTACGCCACAGCCTCAACAAGGATGCTGGTGGCCAGATCGCCATGAACCTGGATGATCTTTATGAATACATGGCCAGTCGTTTGATGGAGGCAAATCTTAAGGATGATGTGGAGATGCTCGACGAGGTCGCCGATCTGATCCGTAAGATCAAATCGGGATGGGACGAGATTCCAGCGAACCTGAAACAGTAATACCCGATGTCATCTACCTTGCAGCAACTCGCTGTCAGTGGACAAGAGTTATTGACCGATTCCAGTGTAGGCATCGATGAGAAGACAATAGATGCCCTGGTCGCCTGGCACGCTGAGTTAGAACGGGTCTTGAATCATCCTGCTAATGGGCAAGCCACGCGTGAAGACCTGGAGCGAATACTGTCCGTGAATGAATCCATTACTGCCCTGGTTCAGCAAGGCCGTGATGAACTAGGTGCCAGTATCAAGCAGACCCGTACCGGGCTGGACGCCGTCAAGGCCTATCAGGGAAAATCCTGATAGGCCATACTGTCATCTATGAGCTGAACCTGGAGTTAAGCCATGGGTGATCTACTTGAACAATCCCTCTGTTATGAACAAAGCCTGCCATTTGGCATACGTGTCCTGAACAAGAAGCCGGATAACTTTCATCTGGAATCCAGTGGTCTGCATAATGAAGGCATCTTACGTAGCCTGGCTTCCATGGAATCAATGGCGTTGGAGTCCGATGAGACGGATGAACTGCGACTGGAGATACAACGTCTCGAAAACAAGGTAGACCTGGTGCTGGATATGCTGATGGAACTGGCCTCCAGGGCCAATCCACCCCCTCAGGAGGTACAGGTCCGGTTCAATGAGTATGCCCTGGAGTGGCGGGGTGAGCCCACAGTGACCCCAGGGCAATGGGTAGAGCTTTCGCTCTATCTCAATCCTCGATTTCCACAGCCTCTCCTGTTGCCCGGTATTGTCGATCAGAATGACCCCAATATCGTTCATTTTGAGGAGCTCACGGAAAACTTCAGGGATCTGTTATCACGTTTTATCTTTCGTCAGCATCGCCGTCTGGTCGCCCGCAAGAGAGGCAGCACATAAAACCCGCCATTTTTTTGACATCTGTAAAAAATCCTGTATAAGTTACAGGAACTTACCGATATAAGAAGCCGCGAATGCTATTGCCAGAGATCGAAGGTTCCATCGTTATTGCCAATACGGCAGAGCCCCAATCGACTCATCTCCAGCGGTTAATACAATTCCTTGGCCTTTCTAACCCCATTACTGTTATCGAGGACCCTGCACAACTTGGTGATCAGGAACCGCCTCCCGGTCTTGTTTTTCTGGGTGAAGCCGATAATCCCGATGACTGGCTGGCATCGGTTCGTGAATACTGTCCTGCGGCCATTATCCTGTTGATAGCCAAATCTCCCGAGGAGGTCTCTAAGCAGCTCAGGGCCGATGTCAGGGCCGTTTTACCAGAAGATTTCACTACCCTGCATTTGCAGGAGGCCCTGAGTCAGGACTCTGCTCAGGGAGTATCGGGAAAAGCAGCCCCGGCCGATACGGCGGCTATCGAAAAACACCTGGTTGGTCAAACCCGGGGTATGCGTTCGATCGTGCGCCTGATTGCCCAGGTGGCCAGGACGGAGGCCACGGTCATGATCAATGGGGAGACCGGTTCCGGTAAAGAGGTAGTCGCCAGGGCAATACATATCGCCTCCGAACGTAAGGCAGCCCCCTTTGTGGCGGTGAATTGTGGAGCCATACCCGCCGATCTGCTGGAAAGTGAACTCTTTGGCCACGAAAAAGGCGCCTTTACCGGTGCCATCAGTGCGCGTAAGGGGCGTTTTGAGATGGCCGAGGGCGGGACGCTCTTCCTGGACGAGATCGGTGATATGCCCCTGGCCATGCAGGTCAAACTACTGCGTGTGCTGCAGGAGCGCAGCTTTGAGCGGGTGGGGAGCAATAAGAGCCAGACCACCAATGCGCGTATTGTTGTTGCCACGCATCGAGAACTGGAAAAAGAGATCGAAGAAGGGCGTTTTCGAGAGGATCTGTTCTTTCGCCTGAACGTCTTCCCAATCGAAGTGCCTCCATTACGTGAGCGTATTGAAGACCTGACCCTGTTAATCGAGGCCATTAACCGTCGTTTTGAAGACGAGGGCAGGCCAGTGGCCCGCCTGGCTCCTCAGGCGATTGCCGTACTTTGCCACTATGAATGGCCGGGTAATGTACGTGAACTGGCGAATCTTTTAGAACGTATGGGTATCATGTTTCCTGAAGAGCAGGTTGGGGCCGAGGACCTGCCCGCCAAGTTCCTGCGTCAGGAAGGACTGGATCTGAATACCCTGCAGATGCCTGAACAGACGACGACCACGGCAGGTGAGGCTGCCGCCATCCCCGCCGGTCTGCCCGAAGAGGGGCTGGACCTTAAGGAATATCTGAATGACCTTGAGATCAGCATGATACGCCAGGCCCTGGATCGGGCGGATGGTGTGGTGGCCGAGGCAGCCAGGCACCTGGGCATGCGGAGAACCACCCTGGTCGAGAAGATACGAAAATATGGCATCCAGCGCGAGGATGGAACGACGGAATCCTGACGCATGAACCACCCTGCAACTTATAACTCATTGAAAATAAATAATAAATAAATCTGGCCTGCTTTTTGCTTCGTTGCGGTTGAGTCTATAAAAAGCCGTGATGAGGCAACTATGAGTGATTCCAAGCCCCTAATTCTGATCATTGACGATGATCCACAGAACACTGCGCCGATTATCGGGGCCCTGAGCAGGGCAGGATATGCCGCACGAGCCGCGACCGATCTGAATCTGGCTCGTCGTCATATCGCGCAGGAACAGCCCGCGCTGGTACTCATCAGCCAGTTCTGCGGCGATAGCGGTCAACTCGATTCCTTAATCCAGGTACGCAAACTGCTGCCCAATGTGCCCATGATCTACATGGCGGATCAGGCTGCGGTAGAACTGGCCGTAGAGGCCATGCGCGCCGGCGCCTCGGATTTTATTGCGCGCCCGGTCGTCAAAGATTACCTGCTCGATATCATCAAACGTCATATCTCGACCCAGAATAATCATGGTTTTATTGCCGAGGCAGAATCCAGTAAACAATTACTGGCCATGGCCAGTAAGGTCGCCGATAGCGATGTCTCGGTCCTGGTTTCCGGTGAATCGGGAACCGGCAAGGAGGTGCTGGCACGTTACATCCATCAGGAATCTACCCGTCGTGCCGCGCCGTTCGTAGCCATTAACTGTGCAGCCATACCAGAGAACATGCTCGAAGCCACTCTATTCGGGCATGAAAAGGGTGCCTTCACCGGGGCCTATGAGGCCAGGGCAGGTAAGTTTGAACAGGCCAATGGCGGTACCCTGTTACTGGATGAGATTTCAGAAATGGATCTGGCCCTGCAGGCCAAGATACTGCGGGTATTGCAGGAGAAAGAGGTTGAGCGCCTGGGCGGGAAAAAGCTGATTCCTCTGGATGTTCGCATCATAGCAACAACTAACCGGGATCTGGCACAGGAGGTCGAAGAAGGAAGATTCCGCGAAGATCTCTATTACCGTCTGAATGTCTTTCCCCTGCACCTGCTGCCGCTGCGCGAACGCCGCGATGACATCCTGCCCATCACCGAACACCTGCTAAAACGCTATGCCAAGTTCCATGTGCATTTTAATGATCAGGCCATGCTCAAATTGCTGGAATATGAATGGCCGGGGAATGTTCGTGAACTGGAAAATGTCCTGCAACGTGCACTGATCATGTCCGAGCAAAACCAGCTCACCAATGAAGATGTGCACTTCCAGGCGCCGACGTCATCGGTACCGGCCCAGAATGCGATTAAAAAAGCACAAAGGCTGGAGGATAAGGTCAAGCATCGTGAGACGGACCTGATTATCGATGCCCTCAAGGCCAGCCAGGGGAGTCGCAAGCAGGCGGCCGAACAGCTGGGCATTAGCCCAAGAACACTACGATACAAGCTGGCTCGAATGCGTGATGCCGGCATCAGTATCCCGGTCTAGTCATCGCTAAAGTGTAAGGAACGAAGATTATGAATAATATCCAGGCCAGTCAGTTGCTACACCAGATGCGCTCATTACAGGTAGAAGCCGGTGGGGGGCAGTCCCAGCAGCCGACTGCGGTTGGTGGGAATACGTCCGAGAAAGTGGATTTCGCCTCCGTCCTGAAACAGTCGGTCGATGCCGTTAATACGCAGTCGCAGAAGGCCAGCCATATGGCGACCGCCCTTGAACGTGGCGATTCCAATGTCAGTATTGCCCAGGTCATGATTGAGGCGCAGAAGGCCAGTGTGGGTTTTGAGGCCATGAAACGGGTGAGAAACGATCTGATTTCCGCCTATAAAGAAATTATGAGCATGCAGGTCTAAGGGGAACTGATTGATGAATGCAGAAACGCTTAGTGCCCCCGTGGCAGGATTCAGCCGATTACCGGTTGCTAAGCAGCTGGGCCTGCTGGTCGGACTTGCCCTGAGTATCGCCCTCGGGGTCTCGATCGCCCTGTGGTCCAAGGACCCTAACTATGCACCCCTGTATACCCGCATGTCGGATGTCGATGTGAGCGAGGTAACGGGTGCCCTGACCAGTATGGGTGTCAGGTACCGGCTGGATCAGGCAACCGGCTCTATCCTGGTGCCTAGTGAAGACCTCTATAATGCGCGTCTGAAGCTGGCCAGCCAGGGGTTACCCCGGGTTGCGGATACCGGGTTTGAGCTGCTTGAAAAAGAGCAGGGGCTTGGAGTCAGCCGCATGAAGGAACTGGCCATTCATCAGCGGGCCCTGGAAGGCGAACTGTCACGCAGCATAGCCTCTTTGCAGAGTATCAAGTCGGCCCGCGTACATCTCGCTCTGCCCAAGCAATCCGTTTTTGTCAGGAATCGCTCCAAGGCCACCGCATCGGTGGTGATCGAGTTGTATGGGGGGCGTATCCTGAATGAATCCCAGCTGGCCGGTATCGTGCATCTGGTTTCGGCCAGTGTGCCCAACCTGGAGCCGGAGCAGGTGACCGTCGTGGATCACCGTGGAAAGCTTTTAACGGCCAACCAGGGCGAAACCAGCGATTTTGGCGTGGGTGACCGGCGAATTGAGTTTACCAACCAGATTGAAAACGCCTATATGCGCCGTGTACTGGATATCGTGGCGCCACTGGTCGGGACCGAGGGTGTCAGGACCCAGGTCGTTGCCGATATCGATTTCACGGTCATGGAAGAGACCGCCGAGGTCTTTAATCCGGCCAATACCGCCCTGCGTAGTGAGCAGATTGCAGAGAATGAGCGTCGAGGACAGGGGCCTGAGGGGGTTCCAGGTGCCCTGACGAACCAGCCACCGGATGCAGGTACTTTGGAAGCGCAGACGAATGAGGATGCCGCCAGACCGCTGAGTCGTAGCAGCAGTGCCACCCGCAATTTTGAGGTCGATCGCACCATCCGCCACGTCAGGCAGGTACCGGGTGCCCTGCGCAAGTTGTCGATTGCCGTTGTCGTAGATTACAAGGACTCGGTTGATGAGGAAGGCAATGCAGCGCGGGTGCCGCTTTCGGAAGAGGAGCTGGCCCGCATCACGGGCCTGGTCAGAGATGCCGTTGGTTATGATGAGGCAAGAGGGGATACCGTTAATGTAATAAATGCCTCTTTTGTTCAGGTCGAGGAAGAGGAGTTTGAAATACCGGCTACCCCAATCTGGGAGAACCCCCTGGTATGGAATGTGTCCAAGATGGTGCTGGGTGCCCTGGGCGTTTTACTCTTGATATTTGGTGTATTACGTCCGACCATGAAAGGATTAAGTACTGAGGTCCAACGATTGCCCACTGCTGCTGGTGAAGGTGCGGCAGGACTACCTCCAGGTGAGGCAGGTGTTGCAGGCGCACTCCCCGGTGGGGAAGATCAATTGAGCCTGACCCATCAGGGGCCCAGTCAGTATGAGCAGAAGCTGGAAAAGGCTCAGTCCGTTGCTCAGGAAGACCCGAAACAGGTCGCACAGATCGTAAAGACATGGTTAGCCGCTGATGAGTGAAGAAGAAAAAGCCCTGGGATGGACGGATAAGGCCGCCGTTCTGTTGATGAGTCTGGGTGAGTCACAGTCCACCGAGATCATGAAACATATGAACCCAAAGGAGGTTCAGCGCCTGGGTGTGGCCATGGCCAACCTGAAGAATGTGTCAAAAAACCAGGTGCAGGAAGTCGTCGATGAGTTCAGCAATGCGGTGAGTGAACAGACCGGCTTTGGGGTGGGCAACGATGATTATATTCGCTCGGTACTGGTCGGGGCACTGGGTGAGGACAAGGCTTCTTCGGTCATTGATCGTATCCTGCTGGGTCGCAATTCCAAGGGCCTGGAGGCCCTGAAGTGGATGGACCCCAAGCAGGTGGCCGAGATCATTCGTCTGGAACATCCACAGATCATCGCCATTGTATTGTCTTATCTGGAGCCGGATCATGCCGCTGAGGTCCTGGGTAACCTGCCAACACGTGCACAGCCGGATATTGTCATGCGTATAGCGAACCTGGATGGCGTACAGCCTCGAGCCCTTCAGGAGCTTGATGACATTCTTGAAAAGCAGTTTTCGGGTAATACCGGCGCTAAGACCTCTTCGGTGGGTGGTGTGAAAGATGCCGCCAATATCCTGAACTTCATGGAGACGTCGATGGAGGCGAATATCATGGAGCAGGTGACCGAGACCGATGAAGACCTGGCTCAGAACATTCAGGATCTGATGTTCGTCTTTGATAACCTGATTGATGTCGATGACCGTGGTATCCAGACCCTGTTGCGAGAGGTCTCCACGGATAGCCTCATCCTTGCCCTAAAGGGTGCCGATGATGGAATCAAGGAAAAGATCTTCAAGAATATGTCCAAACGTGCCGCCGAGATGCTGCGTGATGATCTTGAGGCGAAGGGCCCTGTTCGCGTCAGTGAAGTAGAGGCAGCACAGAAAGAAATCCTGAGTATTGCTAGACGCCTGGCCGAGTCCGGAGACATCTCACTAGGCGGCAGCGGTGGAGAAGAGTTTGTCTAAGTCCAGGATCTTGCCGAGTGATCAGGCCGGGATTGCACAGACCTGGCAGATCCCCGATGTGGGTGGTGAGGGCGAAGGAAAAGGCCTGCTGACGGCCGAGAAAATGGCCCTGATCGAAGAAGAGGCACGCAAGGAAGGTTTTGAACAGGGACGGCGTGAAGGCCTGGTTGTTGGCAAAAAAATGATCGATGAACGTCTGGTTGCCCTGGACCAGATCATTCGAGGAATGGAACAGCCGCTGCAACAGGTCGATGACCTGGTCGAGAAAGACCTGGTGGATCTGGCCTTTATCATTGCCCGACAACTGATCCGACGTGAAATGAATACCCAGCCCGATCAGATTATTGCCGTGGTACGCGAGGCCCTGGGTGTGCTCCCTACCGGGGCTCGTGGCATCCATGTTTATCTGAATCCGGCCGATGCCAAGCTGGTCCGAGAGCTCATGGTGGTGGCCGATCACGAACAGTCCTGGCAGATCGTCGAAGATCCGGCCATGACCCGCGGGGGCTGTCGCGTGCGTAGTGAACAATCCCGTGTGGACGCCAGTGTCGAGGCCCGTCTGAATGCCGTGATTGCGAACGTGCTGGGTGATGAGCGTATCTTGTCTGACCAGGAATCAGAAGATGAGCCGGGTGATTCCGATTAATCGCAATCCCGAATGGCATGCCCGACTCCAGGGTTATCTGGATAAGGCACGTATTCCCGTTAAACCTTTGCCCGAAGGCCGCCTGGTGCGCATGGTCGGTCTGACCCTGGAGGCCGAAGGCCTGGAGATGCCCGTGGGCGGACGTTGCCGGATAGTGTCCGATAACCAGCAGGATATCGAGGCAGAGGTGGTAGGCTTCTCCCAGGATAGCGTCTATCTGATGCCGGTGGGTGAGGTCGGTGGTCTCAAGCCGGGCGCTCGGGTGATTCCTACCCAGCATGGTTATGAGGCCGAGGTGGGACCTCATCTGCTGGGTCGTGTCCTGGATGGTTCCGGCAAGCCGATCGATGGCAAGGGCCCCCTGGAAGTGGAACAGCGTATGCCCATTACCGGTAAGACCTATAATCCGCTGGAAAGGGCGCCCATTCGAGAACCCCTGGATGTGGGTGTTCGGGCCATTAATGGCCTGATCAGTGTAGGACGTGGACAACGCATGGGGTTATTTGCGGGGAGTGGGGTCGGTAAGAGTGTGCTCCTGGGCATGATGACCAAATATACCGAGGCCGATATCGTGGTGGTGGGCCTGATCGGTGAGCGTGGTCGAGAGGTCAACGAGTTCATTCAGAATATCCTGGGTGCAGAGGGTATGGCGCGAGCCGTGGTGATCGCGGTCCCGGCAGATCATCCTCCCCTCATGCGCCTGCACGGGGCCATGCTCGCAACCACCATTGCCGAATATTTTCGAGACCAGGGCAGGCAGGTCCTTTTGCTGATGGATTCCCTGACCCGTTATGCCCAGGCCCAGCGTGAGATCTCACTGGCCATTGGTGAGCCTCCCGCGACCAAGGGTTATACGCCCTCCGTCTTTGCCAAGCTGCCCAAGCTGGTGGAGCGGGCTGGCAACGGCAAACAGGGCGAAGGTTCGATCACGGCCTTTTATACCGTGCTGACCGAAGGCGATGATCATAATGATCCCATTGCCGATGCAGCCAGGGCCATCCTCGATGGGCATATCGTGCTGTCCCGCCATATAGCGGATTCGGGGCTTTACCCGGCGATCAATATCGAATCTTCGGTCTCCCGTGTCATGAATGATGTGGTCTCTCCCGAGCAGGTAGAGGCTGCAAGGCGATTTAAACAGTTATATTCTCTATATGAACAGAATCGTGACCTAATCTCGGTAGGGGCCTATCAGACGGGATCGGACCCCAGGGTGGATGAAGCGATAGGGTATAATCCCAGATTAGTGGCTTATCTGAGCCAGGATATGCGACAAAAGGTTGACTGGAATCAGAGCCTTCATGATCTGGCGGAACTCCTGGTACCACCACAGGGGCAACCTAATCAAACAGGCAATCAGGGTGTGAGATGAAACGTAGCAAGCGACTCGATCCGGTAGCCCGGGTAGAAAAACATCGTGAGCGTGATGCGGCGCAACGCCTGGGTAAACATCAGTCTGAACTCAATGGCATGCAGGCCCGCCTTGAAGAACTGATGAACTATCGTGCGGATTACCAGAAGCGCTATGGCGAGTTTCTGGGCCGTGGAACGGGAGGCGCTGCGATTCAGGAATATCGAAGCTTCCTGGCCAAACTAGATCGTGCCATTGAGCATCAGCAGCAACTCATTTCCGGTGGACAGCAGAATGTCTCCAGTAGTCGGGCGCAGTGGATGAAAAAACGGACCCGCCTCAAGGCCATCGACAAGCTGGTGGATAAGATCAAGACCGATGAAATCAGACAGGATGCCAGGCGTGAGCAACAGGAAAGCGATGAACGCGCCCTGTTTGCCCGCAGACTGAATCATCTCAAGTGCTTCTGATTGCAATGGCTCAATCGATTGGCATACATCCTGCATTTATCCTGATACAGGAATAACAGGGGAAACGCCCATGTCTCAATCCATTTCAATCTCAGACCTCGGTGGTCTACTCGGTCTGTCGGGAACGGGCAGTGATCCTGCGACCCTGCAGCAGGTGTTTGATAGCCTGGGTGTTGAGGGCAAGACCTTCGCGGACCTGCTGGATTCTGAATTCACACAACTACTGGATCTAGACCCGGAATTACTCGAACAGGGGCTGAATCTGGAAGAACTAAGTACAGAAGCCGAAGACAGTTTTTTGCCGCTACTGGCCCTGATGAGTGGCAAAGACTTGCCGCTTAAGGGTAAAAGTGAAGGGACAGAGTCGCTTGCGCTACTGACCGATAATGGAAAGAAAAATCTGATGCAGGCATTAAAGGCCATTGAGACCCGTCTGGCCGATCAGTCCATGGATCCAGAATCCGGAAAGCCATTACTCATGTCGGCCACCAGCAAGGGCGAAGATATCAGCGAAGAGTTCCTGCAGCAGTTACAGCTATCGGCCAACAAGGTCATGCAGGCCTCTCCTTCGGTATCACAGTCCGTGACCCAGCTGGGACCGATCCAGCTCAATAGCCCTCAGACACTGATGCAAAGCCCGCTGCCACCCGTGCCTGTGACACAAACCGTACAAACGCCCCCTGGGCAACCCGGCTGGGATGCTCAGGTCGGTCAGCGTCTTATCTGGATGGTCGGCAACGAAGTAAAATCCGCCGAGATCAAGCTTAATCCCGCAGAACTGGGGCCCATGGAAGTGAAGGTGCGTACCGAGGGGGAAAAGGTTCAGGTCAGCATACAGGTCCAGCATGCACCCGTTCGGGAAGCCATAGAACAAAGCCTGCCTCGTCTGCGAGAGGCCTTCAGCGGTCAGGGCATGGA
>JANTGN010000037.1 GCA_024762895.1 Thiotrichales bacterium | reverse complement strand
ATCTGCCTGCTAGGTGTCATCGTCATCATCACTTCATGGATAGCCCATGGCAGCCAGGCAGGTATTGATATTGCGTTTATCCTGGCCCTCCTGGTGATGGGTCAAACTGCCGGAGCCGCGGTCTGGTTGCGCAAGGTGGCCCGGGACTGGGGGGCAGAGTCATGAAACAACCGGTGCACTCAGTCCGCGAGGTCTTATCCACCCTGGCCGCAGAGGCTCGTATCGATGATAACTGGCAGGAACGCGCTACCTCAGCCCTTGCGGATATGGATGAGGCCCAGCCCTGGTATATACGAACCATGGTTGGGTTCGGCGCCTGGCTGGCCAGCCTCTTATTAATCAGCTTTGTTCTGGGTGTCAGCCTGGTGACGACCAAGGGCGGCTTTGTACTCATCGGTGGGCTATGTATCATGGCTGCCCTGTTGCTGCACTATAGCCTGAATAATGATTTCACCGATCAGGCCGGCCTGGCCATGAACCTTGCAGGCCAGGTCCTGCTGGCCATCGGGATTACAAGATACCAGTCCGGTACCGACGTGGAGACGTTGCTGCTGACCCTGATCCTGATCAATGTCATCCTCATCCCCTTTTATCGTGACCGGATATTCCGTTTTCTTGCCACCGTGTTTATCACCGCTGCCAGCGTGGTGTTGCTGTATTTCTGGGAGTGGCAGGCCTCACTCGCCTTTCTCGCCCCCCTGCTGTCGTTGCTGTTCCTGTGGCTGGTCATGAGTGAAGATCACCTGACGGTCAAGGGATATGATGCGCTGATACGACCACTCACGACCGGGCTCCTGGTCGGTATCTTCGGCATCACTCTCTTGTCTACGTTCTACGTACTTCCGGAACTAATACATGATTTTGAGTTTTATCCTCAACCCTGGATCTCGACCCTGGGTTTCGGCCTGCTCCTGTTGTTTGCCGAGTACCGAATACTTCGCGCGGTCTTTGGCAACGGACAGGTATCTGCTTTGGTGGCTATTTACATAATGACCCTTTTGATCATTCTGGCCACTTTAACGGCGCCCGGTATAACCCTGTCTCTGCTGGTGCTGATCCTGGGTACTTCGCGGGGCAACTGGGTCATGACTGGTCTGGGCATTGCCTTTCTCGCAACCTATACCGGCGCCTATTTCTACGGAATCGAGAGTTCCTTACTGATCAAGTCCTATAGTCTGATTGGTACGGGACTAATCGTTCTAATGGGTCGTTGGATACTGCTGAGACTGGCCCACACCGAGGGAGAGAAGCCTCATGCGTAAGGGCCTGCTCTGGATAGTCCTGGCACTGATCCTGATCGTGGTCAATGCCATGATATTCGGCAAGGAGAAGATTCTTGCCGAGGGTGAAACGATGCTCTTGCAACTAGCTCCGAGGGACCCCCGTTCCCTGATTCAGGGAGATTACATGGTCCTGCGCTACAGCCTGACAAATGAGATCAGACAAAAAACCCCTGATCAGGTTTCTATCGATGGACATGTCGTGGTCAAGCTCGATCAACGGGGGGTTGCGCAATATGTACGACTGTATGATCCCTCGACCATCCTGGCGGACGATGAAAAACTACTGCGTTTTCGTCAACGCGGCAACCAGGTGCGCCTGGCCAGTCATGCCTTTTTCTATCAGGAGGGTCACGGCGAGTTTTATCGTAATGCCCGTTATGGCGAGCTACGGGTGAGCCCTGACGGCGATGCCGTGCTGATTGGCCTGAGAGATGATGAGTTGCAGGTCTTAGGGGCACCCCCCCGGTCACAGTACTAATCACCCCGGCTCAGTCACGGATTTCTCAGCCACCAGGGTGTACTATTATTTAGGTGGTAGACGTTGTTCAGTTGCGTCATCAATTCCAATAGAAGTTCGAGCCTATGTCTCAGTCTGATAATAAGAACGTGGTGTTCCATGCCGAGGGGCTGACGAAGACCTATCAGATGGGTGAGGTACAGGTGCATGCCCTGCGTGGGATCGACCTGGATCTTTACCAGGGAGAACTGGTCGTGATGCTGGGCCCCTCGGGTAGCGGCAAATCAACCTTGCTTAATATCCTGGGTGGCCTGGATTCTGCCACCAGCGGCAATGTCACCTATATGGATCATAATCTGGTCATGGCCAGCGAAAAGGAACTCACCGAATACCGGCGTTATCATGTCGGCTTTGTGTTCCAGTTTTATAACCTGATCCCCAGCCTGACGGCCCTGGAAAATATCGCCGTGGTTACGGAGATCTCCCGCAACCCCATGAAGCCCGAGGATGCCCTGGCACTGGTTGGACTCAGTGAACGCCTGCATCATTTTCCTGCCCAGCTCTCCGGTGGCGAACAGCAACGCGTCGCCATAGCACGCGCCATTGCCAAAAACCCGGATGTGCTTCTTTGCGATGAGCCCACCGGGGCCCTGGATTCCAAGACCGGTATCGTGGTCCTGGAGGCCCTGCAGCGTGTTAACGAGGAGATGGGCACCACTACGGCCGTGATTACCCATAATGCCGGTATCGCCATGATGGCGGATCGTGTCATCCATCTGGCGGATGGGAAGATTACCGAGGTGCATAGTAATGAGTCACGACTCAGGCCAAAAGAACTGACCTGGTGATGACCGATGAGAGCTATCGACATCAAACTGTGGCGCGAACTCTGGGGCATGCGTATGCAAGCCCTGGCCATCGCCCTGGTGATCGTCAGTGGTGTGAGTATTTTCATCATGTCACTCAGCACCCTGGACTCCCTGTATGAATCGCGCGAGGTCTATTACCGCAATCACCATTTTGCGCACGTCTTTGCCTCGCTTAAGCGTGCACCGCTATCACTGGCGAAACACATAGAGGAAATCCCCGGCGTCGACAAGGTGGAGACCCGCGTCGTGGCCCTGGTCAATATCGACGTGATGGGATTTCCTGATCCCGTTACCGGTCATCTGCTGTCGCTACCCGACAACAGCCGCGGCCTGCTTAACCAGGTCTATCTGCATAATGGCCGCCTAATTGAACCAGGTCAGGATAATGAAATCCTGCTCTCCAAAGAATTTGCCAATGCCCATGGCCTGAAACCCGGCGACAAGTTGCGCGCTACCATTAATGGTCGAAGCAAGAAACTCACGATTGTCGGCATCACCCTGTCACCCGAATTTATCTACCAGATCGCTCCCGGCGCCCTTTTCCCGGATTATAAGCGTTATGGCGTGTTGTGGATGGCGCGCAAGCCCCTGGCCACAGCCTATGACATGGACGGTGCCTTCAATGATGTCACCTTGACCCTGAGTAAGGGGACCAACCCCGAAGACATCATTGACCGTCTGGATGACATGCTCAAGTCCTACGGCGGCAAGGGAGCTTATGCACGTAAAGACCAGTTTTCAAATCGATTTCTTTCAGAGGAACTCAAACAACAGGAGACTATTGCCACGATTTTTCCGGTCATCTTTTTCGGCGTCGCAGCCTTTTTACTGAATGTCGTCATCAGTCGGCTGATTAGCCTGGAACGGGAACAGATTGCCGGGCTAAAGGCCTTTGGTTATAGCGACCTTGCGGTCGGTCTGCACTACATCAAACTGGTACTCATGATCGTCGGCCTGGGTCTGATCGGTGGATTGTTCCTGGGCATCTGGCTGGGCAAGGGCCTGAGCAATATCTACATGGTTTTTTACAGTCTGCCTTTTATGCTGTACACCCTGAAACCCCAGGTTATCCTTGCGGCGGCCTTTATCAGTATGGGCGTTTCGGTGATTGGCACCCTGTATGCAGTACGCGGAGCAATCAAACTACCTCCCGCCCAGGCCATGCGTCCGGAACCACCGGCGGTTTACCGTGCCACCCTGCTGGAGCGACTGGGCCTGCAAAGCAGGTTTTCACAACCCACGCGTATGATCCTGCGCCATGTCGAAAGACGTCCCTTCAAGACCATGCTCACTACGTTGGGCATAGCCATGGCCTGCGGCATCATGATGACCGGCAGTTTTCAGGAAAGCGCCATCGACTACATGGTGGAGGTGCAGTACAGCATGAGTCAACGCGAGGATCTGATCGCCAACTTTACCGAGCCTACTTCGGACAGATCGCTGTATTCTCTACAAGGCATACAGGGCATCGAACACGCAGAAGGCTTTCGTTCTGTTCCGGCACGACTGCGCTTTGAACACCGTTTCTACCGCACCTCCGTAGAGGGCATCGAACCCAACGGTGACCTGCTGCGTCTGCTGGATACCGAACTAAGGCCAATACAGCTACCTGACAATGGCGTAATCCTGACCGATTACCTGGCTGAGATCCTGCATATCCAGCCCGGCGATAGACTGACCATTGAGGTGCTGGAGGGTAATCGACCCACGCTAGAGGTCCAGGTCGTAGGCACCACCAAGCAATATCTGGGGGTGACGGCCTATTTGCAACGCCGAGCGCTCAACCAGTTGCTTAAGGAAGGCAATGCCATCTCAGGCGCCTATCTGCGGGTGGATAAACGCTATGAAGATACCGTCTATGCAAAGCTGAAGGAAATGCCACGTGTGGCCGGCGTCATCATTCATGATACAGCGATCCAGGCCTTTTACGACACCCTGGCCGAGACAATCCTGTTCTATACCTTTATCACGACCCTGCTTGGCGCCACTATTTCCTTTGGCGTTGTGTATAACAGCATGCGCATCGCACTGTCGGAACGAAACCGTGAACTGGCCAGCCTGCGTGTGCTGGGTTTTACTCGAGGTGAGGTCGCTTATATTCTGTTGGGTGAGCTGGCCCTGCTTACCCTTATTGCTATACCTATTGGACTGACGATTGGTTATGGCCTGTGCGCCTATATGGCGTTCGAGTTTGATACGGACCTGTATCGTATTCCGCTGGTCCTGGGACAGAATGCCTACGCCTTTGCCGCAACCGTGGTGATTGTGTCTGCATTGGTCTCCGGCTATATGATCTGGCGTAACCTGGCCCATCTCGATATGGTGGCCGTACTAAAAAGCAAGGAGTGATCCCCATGCGCATTCCACTTCGACAACACCCCGTCATCACCCTCGTGGTCGTGCTGATCATTGCAGGGCTGGTCTGGGGGTTCTGGCCACGCCCCACACTGGTAGAGACCGCAGGTGTGATTAAGGCACCCATGACAGTCACCATCGAAGAAGAAGGCCGTACTCGAGTCAAGGATCGCTACGTGGTCTCTGCCCCCGTTGACGGGATAACCTGTCGTGTTGACCTGGAGGTAGGCGATCGTATCGAGCAGGGCCAGGCCCTGTTGTCGATCTCACCAATGTTGTCCCAGGTACTCGATCCGCGCAGCCGTGCCCAGGCAGAAGCGCAGGTCGCTGCCGCGCAATCGGCCCTTCATGCAGCCAGGGAACAATCCGAATCGGCCAGGGCCACCGCCGATTTTTTTACCAAGGAGGTTGGACGTCTACAGCCGCTGGTCGATCAGGGTGTTATTTCCCACGAGGCCTATGACAAGGCCATGATGGAAAAACTCACCGCCGACGCCGCCCTTCGATCAGCTCGCTTCACTGTTGAGGTTGCGCAATATGAACTCGATACGGCTCGTACCGCTTTGCAACATTCAGCGGCCACCGACACCGGAGACCCAGCCGAACGGGTCATGGTCCGTGCTCCGATAGATGGCCGTATTTTGAAGATCCATCATGAATGTGAAGGCGTGGTTCGTGCCGGTGAGCCATTACTGGAAGTCGGTGCTCCCGAACAACTCGAGGTGGAAGTAGATGTCCTGTCTGCGGATGCCGTGAAGATCCAGCCCGGCATGCGTGTGCTATTCGATCGCTGGGGAGGTAGTGAAGACCTGGAAGGTCGCGTCAGGGTCATCGAACCGGTCGGATTCACCAAGGTCTCTGCCCTGGGTGTTGAAGAACAACGGGTACTGGTAATCGCTGATTTCACCTCACCCCCGGCACAATGGCAACGCCTCGGGGATGGCTATCGAGTGGAAGCACGTTTTATCCTCTGGCAGGAAGATGAGGTATTACAGATCCCTGCCAGCAGCCTGTTTCGTCTCAATGACCAGTGGGCCGTCTTTATCATGAACGAAGGCCAGGCAGAGGCCCGTACCATCGAGGTCGGTCAGCGTAATGGTCTGATTGCTCAGGTGCTTTCCGGGCTGACCGAGGGAGACCGGGTGATTAACCATCCCAGTGAAGAGATTGAACAGGGCAGCCGCGTCAGGCCCCGCTAATGAGCAGGCCTGACTTTCCATGACATCTAAGGCACCGAGGGTTTTAAGGCTGTTGTTTTAGTATTTCAGTGACCTGCAGGGTGGGCACGGGTTTACTAAACAGAAAACCCTGGGCCAGGCTCCTGCCAGTCAACGCCAGGGAATACAGCCGCTCCTTTACTTCAACGTCCTGGGCTACCAGGTATTCTTCATTCTGATGACCCACCATCTTCAGGCTGGCAAAGATACAGATGCCCCTGGTATCGACCGCATAAATAACTTCTTCGGTTGAATCTAATAAGAGTCGAGTCTGGGTCTCGCACTCCTCCAATACCTCTTCTGCCTGCATACACTTTGCCACATCCACGCCGGTGGCTATCAAATATTCAGCCTTACCGGCCTTACCCAGCAGGCAATCATTAGACCAAGCAGTACACCTTCAATCCCACTCTTTTGTCATACTTTGAATTTGTAATTGCCAGTGAAATTGCCGGACTGCAGCTTTTGTAAAACCTCTCTTACTACCACGATCTGTTCCGAAGGAATCAGAAACTCCCAAACCAGATGTCCCAGGGCTTCACCAAAGGTATTCCCCGTGATCTCTTCACAGGTCTGCTTAAAAGCTATGATACACCCTTCACGATCAAGTACCGTCGCCACGGCATCAATGGTATCGAGCATCCGTCCGTTAAACGTTTCATTACCCGTTTTATTGTGCTTTATTTGGCCTGATTTTTTTGGCTTTGTGACACATAGCCATCATGCAGTCATGTTTGTCATCATTATCAACACCAGACATCCCGAGACACAATGCTGTCCACGTGGATGGCACTTCTCAAACGGTTAAATACTCTTGTAGTCGTCGCACCCCTTCTTGCAGGCTCTTCATCTCCGAGGTATAGGCAAACCGCACATGTTCAGCGGCAGCATAGCTGCCAAAGTCCTTTCCAGGTGTAATAGCAACGCCCACCTCATCCAGTATCTGACGACAAAATGAAAAACTATCCTGACTGAAACGTGAACTGTTCGCGTAAATATAAAATGCACCCTGAGGCTCCTCGGGTATATCAAACCCCAGCGCTCTCAATGCCGGCATGAGGTAATCACGCCTTTCCTTAAAAGCCGCTTTACGTTGTTCGAGTATCTCGAGGGTCTCAGGACTGAAGGCCGCAAGGGCTGCATGCTGTGACAAGGTAGGCGCAGCCAGAAAAAGATTCTGGGCCAGTCGATCCAGGGCATCAATAGCCCATTCTGGAGCGACGATCCATCCCAGTCGCCAACCCGTCATGCCGAAGTATTTTGAAAAGCTATTAATGACGAATACAGATTCACCCAGTTCCAGGGCAGAGCGCGCTGCTCCTGCATAAGTGAGCCCATGATAGATCTCATCCACGACCAGTTCCGTACCTCGCTCTTGTGTCAGGGTGTAAATCTCCTTTAACTGTTCAACGGGGATCAGGCTACCGGTGGGATTTGATGGTGAGGCAATCATGATGGCGCGGGTCTTCTCGGCCCAGTATTGCTCTAATAGCGTTCGATTTGGCTGATAATGGCTACCTGCACCGACGGGTACCGAAATCGAATCTCCTCCAAACAAGCGCACAAAATGCCGATTACAGGGGTAGCCAGGATCACCCATCAGCACGGCATCACCTGGATTGACCAGGATGCCCATCACCAGTTGCAGGGCACCGGACGCACCGGGTGTAATGACTATACGAGATGCAGGGATTTCCAACTGATAGCGTTGCTGATAAAAATCACTGATTGCCTGTCTCAGTTCGGGCAGACCGAGGGCCGAGGTGTAATGTATCGGGTTGGTCTTTAGCGTTTTCTGGGCGGCCAGACGTATAGGATCTGGCGTAGGAAAATCAGGTTCACCGATCTCCATATGGATGATATGGCGGCCCTGTGCCTCCAGCTTTCTTGCATAGGCCAGCAGATCCATGACGTAAAATGGCTGTATCCCATCCATACGATCAGCCAGATCATGTTTATTGCTCATAACTTCTCATGTTAGCATGGAAGCATGCGCATTCCATTAGTCTTTATGATACTCCTGGCAGTCGGTATTCCCCATCTGGCATGGGCATTGCCACAGACTGAGCCTGTACCTGGAGGGGTCGTAATCCTGCCTCTTGGCACGAATGGTTCCGCCTCCCCCCAGGTCCTGTTTGATGGCACTCGAACCACCGTTGTTCGGGGTATGAAGCAGGAATGGCATGCGGTCATTGGGCTCCCCCTGTCATTGAAGAAAGGCGACTATACTGCCTATATTGACTATGGAGGGCAGCAAACTCCGCTCAAATTCACGGTCCTGGATAAGCAATACCAGACACAGCACCTGACGATCAAAAATAAACGCAAGGTCGAACCCAACCAGAAAGACCTGGACCGCATCTGGAAAGAGCGCAAGAAAAAGAAAAAGGCCTTGCGCCACTGGCAGGACGCAAAACCCGAGCTGAGTTTTATCAAACCCGTGGAGGGTCGTACCAGTAGCCAGTTTGGCCTGAAAAGATACTTTAATGGCAAGCCCCGTAATCCACACGGCGGACTGGATATCGCTGCCCCGGAAGGCACCCCGATTAAGGCACCAGCAGATGGTGTCGTGTTAATTGCCGATGACTTCTTTTTTTCCGGCAATGTGGTCTACCTGGATCATGGTGAGGGGGTGATCACTTACTACGCCCATATGAAAGAATACAGGGTAAAGCCGGGGGATACGGTAAGGCAGGGACAGGTCATTGGACTGGTTGGCATGACAGGCCGGGTTACCGGGCCACATCTCCACTGGGGTGTCTATTTGAACCAGACTGCAGTCAACCCTGCCCTGTTTCTGAGTCCCCCTCCTCCCGAATCACCTTAATCGTCATTACTCTAACCAACGGACTGAATACATAGAGACTATTGAATGGATATCAAAATCATCGGAACGATAGACCCGGATCAGGAAATCAGTCAATCCATCATATCGAGTATTCTCGAGTTTGAGCAGCAGGCACTAGAGCACGGAAGCGCGTTTACTGGCCGCCCCACAACCTCTATATATCAGGGGGCGGGGTATGTCATCAAGCTTCGAACGGAACCTGAAATACTTTTCGACCGTTTATTAGAACTTGGGAAGAAAAAAATTACCCAGGAAAGGGCATTAAACATCTACCACCCGGCCAAGACCTGGTTTGTTCTTACAACCCAGGACACCGTTCGTGTTGGTAACATCACCCCCCTGCTGTGCCCTCTCCATACCATCGACCAGAGAGACAACCCTTTACGACTATCCCAGGCATTATCCAATTGCGTACGTCTCACGCTGACGAGCATCTGTGTCGAAGAGGTTTTTCTTGATCTGTCTTTATCCAATTTTGCCCTGGATGAACAGGATCGGATCTATTATCTTGATGACGATACTTATCCACTGAATGAGATCACCCCGCTGGCCAGCAGTATCGCAGTACTCCTCAGGCACCTGGAGGATGTGCCGAATGATGTCATTCACCAGCTGGGTACACAAACGGCTGACATACTGGAAGAACTTGCATGTACAAACCTTTCCAGCTGGAAACTGAAACTGGCCCTGGGCCAGCAATTTATGGCCAATGAGGCCCAGCAGACTCGTCTATCAGCCTATATCACAGGACTGGAAAACAAGCCTGTTGTAAAAACTGTCCGCCCCAGGCCTGCTAACAAGAGAAAGGAAGTCATTGCACTCATTGCTGATATTCATGCCAACTTCCCTGCACTTGAAATCATCGACCAGAAAATCCAGCATCTGCAACCCGACAGAGTGATCGTCCTTGGTGATATCGTAGGCTATGGCCCTCACCCCAGGGAATGCATTGAGCTTCTAAGAGACAGGGCCTGGGATATCCTGAAGGGAAATCACGATAACGCAGCAGCGTCAGCCACTCCACCCACATCTGGTTTTTCAACGACTTCCGGCTGGGTTATAGAGTGGACACAAAAAGAGCTTGATGATGACCACAGGCACTGGCTAGGAACACTCAAATCACGATTTGACGAAGCGGACTGGATTGCCGTACATGGCGCCCCTATGGATAGCAATGACTTCAATGCCTATGTCTATCATATGACCTATGAAGACAACCTGGATTACCTGTTACACCATGACAAGCGCCTGGCTTTTCATGGTCATACACATCTTCAGGGTACGTATCTAAGAAAGAATAAGACAGACACGCATATAGCTTCAGGTACTATTGAACTCGAACAGGTTAATGCTGCATTGATCTGCCCCGGTTCCGTTGGACAACCCAGAGGAGGTGCCGCCGGTGCCGAAATGGCAGTACTCAGGGATTTTCATACACTGGAGTTTATGCACTTTGAATATGATGAAAGGAAAACCCAGCAAGATATGAAAGAGCTGGGTTTTCCTCAGACCTTGATCGATCGACTTACGACCGGCAGATAGAGGCCTGTTTATGGGCAACCTTCCGCAACTGTGGGCAGTGCGTTACGAACGGCCATCCAGCCCATGCCGAGATTGGCCTTCTTTCCCGTGACCAGGACCATTAAGGCATTTTCCTTACCAGGGATAATCGACATGAAATGGTAGGTCTTATCCGTTGTCATCTGGACTTCTTTTATCGAATTCATCACCTCGTTACCACGTTGATTCGACAGGAGCTTTTCGACCGTCGAGACGTTTTTGCCACGAAACATATCAACAGCCGCAGCAGCCACTGCATCCAGATAGGTCTGGGTGAAATAGGGAATATTATGAGAGACTGCAAGTAATAACCCTGTACTCAAATCGACTACGGCCGCCGCAAAGGCATCATCAACATCGTTTACTATTTCACTGCAAATTCCATTCAGGTCTGCCATGACATTCTCCTTAAGATTTATAACTTGAATCGCTGAATAATGGTCTCAGCTGAATTTTTACAGGCACTTAATAACATGCCCAGATTAGTATCCTTTCTGGCTAATACGGTGAGCAACATCCGTTCACCCACCCTGAGGTCGACCAGAAAACCGTCACTATTATCAACAATGACATACTGACAAAGCTTCTGACCTGACTCCCTGGCTATAGACTCCCCCAATGCGAGCAATGAACTCATCATGGCGGCGAGTTTACTTTCATGTATATCATCCTGTGCTTGTTTGACTAATGGATGACCATCAATACTGATAATAAGGGCTGCATAGATGCCCTCGTTACTACTGATCAAATTATTTAACTGCTCTGATAAATACTGAGCAGCCTCATCAGAGATTTTTAATCGAGAACTCATCGCCATTATTCCTTAGCTATAATCACTAACCGCCATCAGGGCATCAAGAAGCATGATGACATCATCTTTCTCCCTGACATCGATATCGAGAACAGGCAGATCCAGATCCAGTCTTTCAAGCTCCGCGTAGTATTGATCTAAATCTGGATCGGGATGTGTTTGCATGCGGGTAACACCAACAACCGCACCCGCATCATGGATGAAGTCCCTGAAATTTTCGAGATAGATATTTAAGTCTTCAAGGGGATTTGATCGTGAATTATCGATGAGTATAACCAGGCCGAGTCCACCATCGATAAGAATCTCCCACATGAATTTAAAGCGCCTTTGCCCTGGCGTACCATACAGACGAATCTTTTCATCATCATCTAGCGTGATTTCACCAAAATCCATTGCAACAGTCGTCTGCTCTTTCTGTTCAGAGAGTTCATCCGTCGTTAGCACATCTGTGACTACCGGATCAAACTCACTGATCATGCTAATTGCAGTCGTTTTTCCAACGCCGGGCGTACCCGTGAAGATAAATTTTAGATCAGACACATCCCACCTAAGCTATTCCAAGACGTCGCCTGATCCTGGAATAGAGTCCTTTGGTTTCTCCCTCTTCCTGAACATTTATCTGCGCTTTATTAGTTTGATCATTGCGCTGTTGCAGGAAACCCGTCATATATAGTGCATTCAGCAAGCCGATTACAGACAGCCTTTCTTCTGACTCGGCCAGCCTTTCTAAACTCATCCAGTTCTTCATCAGCATGCCAAACAACCGGACATCTTCTTTTCGATAATTAATCTTTTTGAGATTCGGCCAACGCTTTATTTTAAATTCCAGATGGCCGGACAGCTCTGATATTAGGTCTTGAGTATGAAAGCGGGAAAAATACCAGAGCACTTCATTATACTTGTACGAATTCAGCCTCTCTCGCGCTGAAGTAATGTCAGCCTGAGATAGCTCATTAATCTCCATGCCAATTTCCGGTGCCTCTGCCAGTTTATCCAGGTCCGATAGCTTGCCTACCGTATAGGCCTCGCCATTTGCCCCATTGATAATGAGCATCTGATTTTTATAACGCACACCCCAGGCACCCGATTCAAAGAGTTCTTTAAGTTTTTGTACGAATTTCCTGCGACGCCCCTCACCCGTATAGCTTGCCGTTGACGATTCAGCGACACCGATCGTTTTCAGCTTCTGATTACTGACCTTTTCCAGGAGGTCGATGACGGATTTTGAACGTAGAGGCTTGCTCAGTAAATATTGGGTATTACCGCCGAGGTCCTGCATGTTACTGCCATAGGCAATGGTGATTTTATTGTTTTGCGCGACATCCAGGCCAGACCATAGTTTACGACCTTCAGTACTATCGACATCAACAATGAGTACATTGGCCGTATCATCACTGGAAAAAGACCAGTGCGCAGCACTACGTAGATCAATAATATTGATTAATGACTGGAGGACAAGCTCGTCATTCTCGCTCATGCAGCAGGCTGAAAGTGTAAATACCTTTTCCATATCATCCGTATCCGAAGTAACTGTAAATGTCCGTACATCCATCAGATGACAGGCAAGCACCTGTTCATCCTGGTCACTTCTTCTTTTTTAAAACCTTAAAACAAAACCTTAGTTATTCCAAGACTTTTTCCTTTCATTTTTCATGAAATGGCTTATTTTTTTGATTTTGTAAACTTCATCATACGATCACGTTTATTTTTCTGACGCGGTGTAAGAATATTCTTACGACCTTCGTATGGGTTTTTCCCAGTCTTAAATTCGACGCGCACCGGCGTCCCCACCAGATCAAGGGCCTTTCTGAAATAATTAAACAGATAGCGCTTGTAGGACCCTGGCACGGAAGCCGTCTGGTTACCGTGAATGACAATGACTGGCGGATTCTTACCACCCTGATGGGCATAACGAAGCTTGATCCTGCGCCCCTTTACCAGTGGAGGCTGATGTACCATAACTGCCTCTTCCAGGAGACGAGTCAGGTGTGCTGTAGAACATTGTATAAATGCCGACTGGTAAGCCTTCTGTACTGATTCATACAAATGTCCCACACCTGTACCATGTAATGCAGAAATAAAATGCCGTTCTGCAAAATCCAGAAAAGGCAATTTGACCTCCAAACTTCGTTTGGCCTCAGCACGTTGATCCTCTGTCAGCCCATCCCATTTATTTATGGCAAGCACAATTGAGCGACCCGACTCTGTAGCCAGGCCCAGCAGGTGAGCATCCTGATCGGCAATGCCCTCATGGGCATCCAGTACGGCAATGACGACATTAGCTGAATCGATAGCCTGCATGGTCTTAACTATGCTGAACTTTTCGACGGCCTCATGGACTCGTGCACGCCTGCGAACTCCTGCAGTATCAATCAGTACATATTGAGTATCATCACGCTCAAACGGAATCTCTATACTGTCACGTGTTGTTCCCGGCTGATCATAGACCACTACACGGTCTTCACCTAACATACGATTAATTAATGTCGACTTACCCACATTAGGGCGACCGATGAAGGCAATTCTTATGGGACGGTCTTTATCCTCGATATCATCATTCCGTTCCTCGTTCTCTGGCAGATCAGCCAGGACCTTTTTAATCAGCGCTGAAACACCCTTGCCATGGGACGCCGCGATCGGACAGGGCTCCCCAAGACCCAGGGAATAAAACTCACTACAGGCCACTGCATCATCCAGACCGTCGGTCTTGTTCACACCCAGAAATACGGGTCTACCTGTGACTCGCAATTCTTTGGCGATGGCTTCATCGGCTGCAGTCAGGCCTTCACGAGCATCCACCAGCATAATCAGGATCGTGGCCTCTTCGATGGCCAGTCGTGTCTGACTGGCCATCTCTGCATCCATACCCTCTTCTTCACCACTCAGACCACCGGTATCAACCACAAGGTAATCCTTGTTCCCCACCTGACCGGTGCCGTATTTACGATCTCGTGTCAGACCGGGAAAGTCGGCCACCAGGGCATCTCGGCTGCGGGTGAGTCGATTAAACAGCGTAGACTTTCCTACGTTTGGGCGGCCCACAAGGGCAATAACAGGCTTCATGCTATAGCTCTACTGGATCAAACTAAATAAATCGACTTCATTTTCATTCATAAATAGTCGAGCGTCTTTGATTCTTATCTGACTACTATAGACACCATTAGATGCATCTAGATATCGCTTTTTAACCAGATTCTCAAGCACACGGTCGGCCTGTAACCAGGCCTCTTCGTCCCGGTCATCCTTGGCCAGGGGGCCTTGGCGACCAGGATTCTGAATCTCGATCTGCTGCCTGAGCTGATTCTCCATGATTGCCAGCAACCAGCTTCTGGACGCCTGAAACTCACCATTCATATTCATGGCCATCCCCATATCCAGAAGTGTCGTCATAGACTGCTGGGAATCAAAACTGGTGACGAACTTACCCTCGACCCAGCCATCACTGCTACGAATCAATAGCTCTCTCAGATTAATTTCTGAAGATGCCAGCACCGGCGCGAGTAATGGCATTAACTGCTGGTTAAAGAGTTGTTGTCTTCTATTCTGGCTTAGATTAGCCGTAAACAAAGGCCTCCACTTTGCCTGCCCTGCCAGCAAGGTCATCAATTCATCTTCAGGCAATTGATTCACAGCCATCACGGCACGTATCGGACCGTAATAATGTGTGTCGAACTCGCCCGCACTCAGACTGACATCCATATTCAGGCTCAGGCTATTCGATACAGCTCGAGTCTCCAGCATCAGACGTAGATCCTGCAGCTCCAGTGGTGCATTACCTTTAGGCGATGAAAATGCCTGCAGACTAAAACGCAACTCGCCCGTTCCCATTTTCCTGGACCTGATTAACCCTTTGGCCCTGACCCGAAGATCTTCCAGCTTAAAGGCATCTCGACCTTGCGTATAGTCCAGACTGGGGATATGGGCCTGCACCTCAGCATCACCCGATAAAATCTGATACCTGAGCTGAATCCATGCCGGCATACTGGAGAGATCGAACAGACCATCAACCAGGTTCCAGTCACTGGATACCGTCAAAACTGGACTTAGCACGCTGTAACCCGTCGCAATGGGCACTAACTTATTGCCCATATTGGCCTGCACAGTGGCCCTGGCCCCCAGTACGATCAGAGGTGATCGGCCATGTCTCAACTGTCCCAGATAGACGGGCCCATGCATCAGCACCTGATCAATCTGCAGGGGAAAGGGTAGCTGCGGTGAACGTACAAGCAGGCTAGTTCTGCTTTGGAACCAACCACGCTCAAATGTCTTTAATTGTATATGCAGACCATTCGGTGCACGCAGGCCTCTACCGCCAAGCTGCCCTTCCATTGCCGACTGAATCTGCCAACCGAGCACACCCGGCACGATCAGGGCCACCATAAGCAGCAGCCCCAGAATAATAATTACGGCAAGTAGAATCCGCTTTGCCGTTTTAGTCATGGGCTATTTCCAGACCTTCCAGCTAGTCAGTTCACCACTTTTACTCAACATGACAACACGATCGTTAATGACCAGTGGTGCGGTTAATACACCATCGTCATCACTTTGTACACGCGCAACAAAGAAACCTTCATACTTATCCATCCAGTGCAGATATCCCTGGTAGTCGGCAACAACAACATAACGATCAATGACTGCTGGCGCTGTGATCATACGCATACGCAGGGCTGGTTGTTTCCATAAAGTTGCACCACTACGACGATCGATGGCCCAGACATTACTAAACTCATCAGTGAGGTAAAGGTTCCCCCCGTCAAGTTTTAAGCCGGTAAAACTGGACATTTTTCGAGACCAGATAACACTGCCGTTCTGAAGATTAATGGCCGAGAGTCGTCCCTGGTAGGTAGCGACATAAACGATGCCGTCTTTTTCTTCAAACAGGCCGTCAATGTCGACCATACGATCCAGTTCTGAACGTCCCCTGGGAATACTGACGGAAGACTCCCAGGCCACACTACCCTGCTTCAGGGTAATGGCAGTCAACTTGCCATTATCGAAACCAACTATAGCGGCACCATGGGTCACCAGGGGAATGCTCATTCCGCGTAGACTCAGGGCCGGTGTCTTTCTTCCTGCCTGCCAGAGCAAAGTTCCGCTACCCTTGCTAAGCCCATAAACTTTTCCATCGTTAGTACGCACGACCACCACATCCAGCTCGACTGGTGCTATCGCCATGACCTCGCTACTGACTGATTTTCTCCAGAGCTCCTTACCACCTTCCTGACTCAGAGCAACGACCTCGCCAGTGCCCGTACCAAAAACCAGCACACCTTCCCCCCCATT
>JANTGN010000036.1 GCA_024762895.1 Thiotrichales bacterium | reverse complement strand
TGCCGGGCCTTGTTGCTCCCATAGTTGGTATAGAACACGAAACCCTGTTGATCATAGGTCTTGAGCAGCACCGTGCGCAGCCAGGGTTGATGGTGCTCATCGACCGTGGCCAGGCTCATGGCATTAGGCTCAGGGATACCGGACTCAATGGCCTGGGTAAACCATAATTCGAACTGGTGGAAGGGGTTCGGGCTGAGCTCGTCCCTGTTGAGCCCCTTCCTCATCCATTCGACGCGTAGCTTTTCTGCCTGTGTTTGCATCTTGATATATAGCCTTCATCTATACCCTGGGGTAACAAAGCGTATCAGGGCCGCAGCCCGGTGCTACCAGTAAGCCAGCAGCCTGCCGTCCTCGATCTTGTGTTCAAAACGATTGAGGGGGCGTTTCCCCCTGGCAATGCATTCACCCGATTCGATATCGAAGGCCCATTCATGTTTGGGGCAGGTCAGGGTCTTGCCTTCAAGAGAAAGATGCGGGATATCGGTGACCTGGTGGGGGCAGCGACTGTCATAGACATTGATCTCATCACCCTTGCGGTAGATGAAGATATGGCGGCCATCGACCTCGAAATAGGCCGCCTCCTCCTGAGGAATGTCGGATTCAGCCGCTACGTCATGCCAACCGGGTTTCGCGTCCAGGTTCTCGGGCCGAAACTCCGGTATATCCATATCCAGGAGTATCTCGGTGGCCCACACAATCTTGGCCAGCCCAAGTACCGGGAAGGCCATGAGCAGGGCGTCTATTATTTCATTTGGTGTGGCACCATTACGCAGGGCACGGGTGAGGTACTGGCGAAAACCGCCCTCGGTCTCGACGGCAACCTTGGTAATGATCGAAATCAGGTCACGGGTGCGGGTATCGAGGTGGGTATCGGCTTTTTTAAGGAAGGTGAAGTAGGCCGTCATGGCCTCTGGCCGTGCCTTAATCAGATAATTTAGTGCATCACTCATGTGCGAGCCTCCGCTGTTGGATCACCCCGTCTCATTGAAGGGGATATTCCATTTTATCGTATCCGGCGATGGCTGAGACCCCTATTCTAATATTGGTTTCTTCGGCCGGCAGGGGGGCGCTCATAGTATTAAAGGATGGGTGGTCTACTATAAGAAGATTAGTGCAGTCATGAATACATGGCTGAGTGCGCGAAACTGTTTGTCTGTAGGGAAGAGGAGTGCATCATGACGGAGTTGGATGACGATAAGATCGAATTGCTAGAGCGTCAGCTTGCTGAGCGTGTGACGGAGCGCGTGCGTCCCGCCTTATTTAAGCTCTATGCGGCCCTGGGAACAGCCGTCATCGGGGTGTTGGGCCTTGTCGGCTGGGATGTGGTTACCGACATCAAGACGGAGATAAAAAGCGATATCATTAATGAAATTGATGCTGAAATCGGTGCAAAGCGACAGGAGATACTGGAGCGGACCACCGAGACACAAATTCTCGCCAAGCGTGCTAATGCCATTATTCAACGGGTGGAAAAGCAGCTGGATGAGTTTGAGCCCAAGGCCGAAAATCTCAATGAGACGATCGACAAGGTGAAGTCTTTGAATGTCGCGTCACAGGACTTCACCGCGATCTATAGCCAGGAGCTGGTGCCCCTGGTCTCTAATGTAGAGGCCTTGTCCGGCCAGCTCAGTGTCCTGGCCGAGCAGGTCGATGAACTGAATAAGATTGTTGCCAGGGTCGGTGAAATGGAAGTGGCTCAGTCGGTTGTAGCCTTATCGGAAGAGTCGACGTCTACTACCGAAGAGGGGCAGCCCGCTCCTCCGCCGCCTCCCCAGGAGATCGTGGAGGTGGTTCAGAAGGCTGAGCAACGCAGTATGGCCATTCAATCGGTGATCACCGAGGCCAGGGTTGCGGAACAACGGCTGCTGGATGCACGTAAAAAGCCGACTGTGTTCTTTCAGTTTGCCGGTGGTTCGATCGAGCAGGCGGTCGCGCTTTCAGACAGCCTTCAGAAGCTGGGCTATACGGTCCCGGGAGAGGATCGGGAGCGTTATGCCAGTGGTAAGCACGAAGTGCGCTATTTTCATGATGAGGACAAGGAGGCGGCCAAGCGATTAGCCCAGGATACAACACAGGCCTTACAGGCACTGGGATATGTCGACATGCCAACGGTTACTGCAGAGCCGTTTGTGGCGTACTTGGGCAAGAAGCCCCGTGTGGGTGTGCTCGAATTATGGCTGGAACTACCCTGAACACCATGTCCGGCTTGTTTATGGTGATCTGTTTCTGCCTGTATCTGATGCTGAGTGCGCCGACTCATTCAGCCTCATTGGAAGCCGGCTGGCAGCAGGCCAGGATTCAGCACGTCCTCAGGGCGCGCAAGCTGATGAGTAGGGAAAGGACACATAAGCGTGAACAGGAATCTGAAAAAGAACAGAAGCGGGATGCCGACAGGGAAAAGATGGATAAGGCGCCCGATGTCGGCCATTCATTGACCAGGGTAATCCGGGAAGACATAAAAAAGGCCGGCATAGCGCCGGCCTTTTTTTCTACCTGAAGGTAGCTTATGAAGCCTGACGTTCCCTGGCTTCCTTGATTACTTCCTCTGCCACGTTCTTTGGGCATGGGTTGTAATGCAGGAATTCCATAGAGAACTGGCCACGACCAGAGGTCATGGTACGCAGGTCGCCGATGTAACCGAACATCTCGCTGAGCGGGCATTCGGCCTTGATGCGTACTCCGGTAGGTCCGGCTTCCTGGGACTTGATCATGCCGCGGCGACGGTTCAGGTCACCGATAACATCACCCACGTTGTCGTCGGGTGTGAAGACATCGACCTTCATGATGGGTTCCATCAACTGAGGGCCGGCCTTGGGCATGGTCTGACGATAGGCTGACTGGGCCGCGATCTCGTAGGCTACCGCGGAGGAGTCAACGGCGTGGAAGCCACCGTCTACGAGGGTGACCTTGAAGTCCAGGCAGGGGTAACCAGCCAGTACGCCGGTGCCCATGCTCTTCTGGAAGCCCTTATCGACGGCAGGCCAGAATTCGCGGGGGACGTTTCCACCGGTGACTACGGACTCAAATACATAACCACTGCCGGGCTCACCGGGCTCGACGATGTAATCGATCTTGGCGAACTGACCCGATCCACCAGTCTGCTTCTTGTGGGTATAACTGTCTTCGACACGCTGGGTGATGGTCTCGCGGTAAGCCACCTGGGGCTTGCCTACTTCAACCTCAACACCATGGGTACGCTTAAGGATGTCTACCTTGATGTCGAGATGCAGTTCACCCATACCCTTGAGGATGGTCTCGCCACTTTCTTCATCGGTTTCTACGCGGAAGGAAGGATCTTCCTGGACCATCTTGCCGATGGCGACTCCCAGTTTCTCGGCAGCGGCCTTGTCCTTGGGGGCAACGGCGATAGAGATAACGGGGTCAGGGAAGACCATAGGCTCCAGGGTGGCAGGTGCTTTCGGGTCACAAAGGGTATGACCTGTCTGCACGTTTTTCATGCCAATGACGGCCACAATATCGCCGGCCTGAGCGCCATCGAGTTCGATACGCTCATCGGCATGCATTTCAACGATACGACCGATACGCTCTGTTTTACCGGTGAAGGTATTGAGTACGGTATCGCCTTTGTTCAGCCTGCCTGAGTAAATGCGAATGAAGGTTAATGCGCCGAAACGGTCATCCATGATCTTGAACGCCAGTGCACGCAATGGCTTGTCGGGATCTACGATAGCCTTCTCACCAGTCTCATTACCTTCCAGGTCAACCTCGGGCTGAGGCTTAACCTCGGTAGGATCAGGCAGGAAGTCTACAACGGCGTCCAATACCAGCTGGATGCCCTTGTTCTTGAAGGCAGAACCACAGTAGGTTGGGAAGAAATCCAGGGCAATGGTGCCCTTGCGAATACAGCGCTTGATGTCCTCGATAGAGGGCTCTTCACCTTCCAGGTAGGCTTCCATCAGGTCATCGTCCTGCTCGACAGCGGTCTCGATGAGCTTCTCACGCCATTCTTCAACCTGGTCAACCATATCCTCAGGAACATCGGTGACTTCGAAGTTTTCAGGCAGACCAGAGTCATCCCAGATGTAGGCCTTGCGTGACAGCAGGTCTACCACACCGACGAAATCATCTTCGATGCCGATAGGTAATACCATGACCAGCGGATTGGCACCCAGTACATCTTCAACCTGTTTTACCACACGGTAGAAGTCTGCACCCATGCGATCTAGCTTATTCACGAAGATGACACGAGCGACTTCGGATTCGTTGGCATAACGCCAGTTGGTCTCGGACTGAGGCTCAACACCACCGGAGCCACAGAAGACACCAATACCACCATCCAGGACCTTCAGTGAACGATACACCTCGATGGTGAAGTCCACGTGTCCAGGGGTGTCGATGATGTTCATGCGATGGCCATCCCATTCGCAGCTGGTCGCAGCAGACTGGATGGTGATGCCGCGCTCGGCCTCCTGCTCCATGAAGTCAGTGGTGGCCTCGCCATCATGCACTTCACCGGTCTTATGAATCTTTCCGGTCAGTTTTAGAATGCGTTCTGTGGTCGTGGTTTTACCGGCATCCACGTGGGCAAAAATACCAATGTTCCTGTATTTGGATAAATCAGTCATAACTCTACTCTGCAGTTAATCTAAACAATACTCGAATGCGGATTCCTGACCACGGCCAACTACGCACTCATGAAGTCAATTTCTAGCTAAGCGGCCAAGGGAGGCCAATTTAGTGAAAATAGGGCGCGCATTATAGTGCAAAAATACCCTGGTGGGGGGGCTATATGGTCCTTAGAGGCCAGATTTATGTGTAAAAAAGCAAAATTTTAAGACATTGGATACCTGGATTTTCACTTTTCAGGATCGGATAGGTACACTTTGACGAGTTTTAGACCTGTTCGGGTCCCCCCAGGATCGGCTGCCAGAAATTGAAAGTGGCTTTTGGGTAAGGATAAAAGGGCCATAAAATCAATTGGATATGCATGTTCTCCTTGACTGGCAGTACTATTGACTTCCTGCCCCGGTTCGTCAGTAATGCTGTCAGGCTCGACTTCTACAGTAACTCAGGCCTTTCCCCAGACAACCACATCTAATCAGCTATGCAGACATTCAGCCACCAGGACTTACTTAACTTATTGAATGAGTTCGCATTCTGGTATCAGAGTCTGGCAAAAAAAGGGCCCTTGCCCCGTGCCCTGAGTGGCATCAATGCTCAGGGGGAACAGTTTTTGATTCGACTGGATGACCTGACCCTGGCTCATCAGGAGCGACATGCCCTCATAAGCACTATCCTCAGGGAGGAGCAGGCCATTTGTTATGCCTATGGAGGGCTGTCATCGGGGAGGGTTGAACAGCAGAATGCGCCGGGGCGACTGACCCTGGTTGTAGCGACGAGTGCTTACTTTTTGATGGGCGAATGGGTGGTTATTCAAAAGCCGCCCATTCAGTTTGAACAAAAGGAGTTATGGGAAGGTGATAACCCGGAAGATGTCCCTGCGGCCTGGTTTATGACGAATGCCGTTCCTGTAGGCCCCGATGTTGAACGTTATCGCAGTATCTGGCGTGAGTTGAGGCTGCAGGCCAGATTCCTGCAACGGCCTGTGAATTCAGGTGAGTCCGAGTAATCAATGTGAGAATGAATAAAGTAACAACCCCGCTCAAGACCTGGCTCATTGGGACTATGTTCGCCCTGAGCCCGGTATTCTGTCTCCTCGCCGACGAGTCCCAGCCACAGATCCAGGTGATTACCGAGGGTCTGGAGCATCCCTGGGGGGTAGCCTTTCTCCCAGATGAGCGAATCCTGGTCACGGAGCGGCCAGGGCGCCTGAGGGTAATTGAACAGGGGCGACTATTACCTGAATCGGTAGAGGGGCTGCCGCATATCGCTGTCCTAGGGCAGGGTGGTTTACTGGATGTGGTACTGCATCCCGACTATGAAAAAAATGGCTGGATCTATTTCTCCTACGCGGCATCAGGGACGGGGGGTGTGAGCACCGAGGTGGCTCGGGCGCGCTTACAGGGCATGAGGCTTGTGCAACTTGAAAGGCTTTTTCGTCTCGAGCCGAAGACCAATGCCGGCCGGCACTTTGGTTCGCGACTGGTTTTCGATAAGGCGGGGTATCTGTACATCACTTTGGGGGACCGGGGTGATCGACCGCGTGCCCAGCGACTGAATGACCACGCCGGTTCCGTCATTCGTCTGCATGATGATGGCAGTATCCCCGCAGATAATCCCTTTAAAGGACAACGCCGCGCCCAGCCGGAAATCTTCAGCTATGGTCATAGAAACCCACAGGGCATGGCGCTACATCCACAGACCGGGGCGGTCTGGATCCATGAGCATGGCCCGCAGGGGGGAGATGAAATCAATATCCTGCGGTCGGGTGCAAACTATGGCTGGCCCGTGATTACCTATGGCGCCAATTATGGCAGCGGTACACCCATCGGCGAGGGTACGGAAAAGAAGGGCATGGAGCAGCCGTTGTATTATTGGGTGCCGTCAATTGCTCCTTCCGGCATGGCCTTTTATACAGGTGACCGTTACCCTGGCTGGGATGGAAATCTTTTTGTTGGGTCGCTGAAGTTTCGTTTGCTGGTACGCCTGGAGCTGAAGGGGGATCGCGTTGTGAAGGAACAACGATTACTGGAGGGTCGTCTGGGGCGTATTCGAGATGTTCGTGTAGGACCTGATGATTACCTGTATCTGTTGACGGATGAAGATAACGGAAAGCTGGTGCGTTTATTGTCGCCTGAATAAACCGTGACTTTGGCTGCCAGTCAATATAGTGAACAATCACTCAATCATATTAGACGCAATGAACATAAAGCCTTTTAGTATCGAACTGGAAACTGGCCAGGGAATTTCTATGTACGACCTGACGAGAAAGATTCAGGAATGGATTACAGAATCGGGTATCGAAAATGGATTTGTCACCGTCACCTCCCAGCACACGACTACCGCTCTGTCCATTAACGAAAACGAGGAGCGTCTTATCGAAGATATCAAGGCCTTCCTTGAGCGACTGATCCCTGCCGATGATCGGTATCTGCATAATGATATTCATCTACGTGACTGCCCACCGGATGAGCCCGAGAATGCCCATTCACATCTTGCCGCACTCCTGCTGGGTAGCTCTGAGGTAGTGCCGTTGGCAGAAGGAAAACTCGTATTGGGTCAGTGGCAGTCCATCATGTTGTATGAGCTGGATGGCCCACGTACGCGCAAGGTGGCAGTACAGGTCTATGGTGAATAAGGGGCGGGGTGTACATGCCTGATCATTCAAAGATCAGTAATCTGGCCTCTGACAGGGTCAGGTCTATTCGCATGTCTGCCATCAAGGAAATGGCGATACTCAGTGCCAGTACTAAAGATGCCGCATCGCTGGCCTGGGGGCTGCCTTCGTTTCAAACACCGGAATATATTCGACAGGGTGTAGTAGAACGCCTGGGATTGGATGAAGATATCGGTAAATATGCCCTGCCGGACGGGTTGAAAGAATTTCGACAACGGGTAGTACAAAGGCATCAGGAAGAGACGGGTGTGTTAGTGGAGGCAGACGATCATGTCATGATCACGGCCGGCAATATGCAGGGCATGAGTATTCTTTTGCGTACATTGATCAATCCCGGTGATGAGGTCATCCTCACCGACCCCTGTTTTTCATCTCATATCCAGCAGGTCAGGCTGAATGAGGGTGTCCCCGTGTACTGGCCCCTGGATGAGGCCCATGAGTGGTGTCTGGATGTCGACAGGCTACCTGAGCTGATTACGGAAAGGACGCGGGCGCTGATCATTGTGACACCATCCAATCCCACCGGTAAAATATTCAGTGAGCAGAAACTAAGGCGTATCGGCGAGTTCGCCAGACAGCATGGTTTCATGATTATCATCGATGACCCCTATAGCCTGTTTACCTACGAAAACAGGAAACGGTTTTTTAATCTGGCTTCTGTTGAAAATCTGTTCGATCACATGGTCTATCTGTATTCCTTTTCCAAGGCCTATGCTATGAGCGGCTGGCGCCTCGGTTATATGATTGCTCCCGCCTGGATAAAACAACAGGTCATCAAGGTCCACGACCTGAATCTGATTTGTGCACCGCGCATTGCTCAGGTGGCGGGGCTGGTTGCCCTGTCGGGTGATCAACATCACTTGAGTGTCTTTGAATCTGAGCTAGCCAAACGCAGGGCGCTGATCTGCGACAGGCTTGATGGTCTTTCCCATGTCTTCGAATATCATAGACCCGAGGGGGCGTATTTCGTTTTTCCCCGTATACAAGTTGACCATGAAGATGCCTATGAATTTTGTCTGAGGATGCTGGACCAGGTCCGGGTGACGCTTACACCGGGAAGTGCCTTTGGCCCTTCCGGTGAGCATCATGTCAGAATGGCTTATTGTGTTTCTGAACAGACGATTAATCTTGCCTTTGATCGAATGGAAGAGCACTTTGGAAAGGCATAAGACGATGAGCTTAACGAAATAGGAGTGGGGCCTTTAAACCATGGATTATGAAAAGGCGCAGGTGGTTGTTCAAAGTTAAGATGTGAACGAGCTTAAGCGTTAACTGGCATCCGGCTGGGTGTTGCTGGCAGTGGCAAAGGCCGATAGTAGTGAAGAGATGTCGGGAGCACTTTGATACTGTATGCCCTGGGCTGGGCTCAGGAGGGGCAGCCTCAGATACCTGAGTATTCGCCCGTCTAGTGCTAATGTATCGGCGCTGTATCAGCGCATCAGTCCCGCCGCAGTCTTCAATATATCGAATAAATCAAAGAGACGTGCAACATAATGATCCTTCGGGTCAAAGCCCGAGGAGTCCGGCTCTGAAAATTCATGCTCCAGGGCATCGATAAATTTATATAAGCGGCGTTGATGTAGTCCTAAGAGGCGCTGTACCGGATCGGTGATGACGCCGGATACCGCAGAAAAAATGCCCAGTACTGCAAGCACTCCGCCAGTCGAAGCGAGTAGTAGCCCCATGGATGCTGTGGCTGGAAACAGGCCGTAATATATCGAGCCCAGGGTATGTCCAAATATAAAGCCGGTAATTGCCGTTTGTTGAGCGATAGCGGCAGCCAGAAGGCTGCCGGTAGACAGGGCGCCAGGTGCCAGCTGGTGAAAGGTGGTGGCACCTGCAGCAAGAGAAATAATGCCACAGGCCAGGTCGGCCACGGCCACGCGGGTACCGGCATAACGTGCCAGATTCTTCTGTAATGCCACCTCAAACTCAGGATGCTGCGTGTTCGAATTAATTTGTTCCAGATATTCCACAAGGCGGCTGGAAAGATCGGGTTGAGACAATATGTCAGAAAACAGGGCATCCATATCGGAATGTCGGTCGCCCTGATCGATGGGTAACCGAAGCAACTCTGTGAAGGTGAGCCATTCAATCTCTCTTTGCACCCGGGTCTTAAAGCCCGGCGGGATATGCTCCAGTCGCTGACTAAGGCCCTTGGCTCCGGCCTTGCGTAATAATGTTCGAGAGGCATGGGTCATCAGATAGGGCACACCCCATAACAGATTGGCCGGGGCGCGAAGCAGATCGCCACCAATCGCCTTGCGGTGTATGCGCAGGGCGCCATTTAGCGAGTAATATCGATTCACAAACTCCGGTACGCGCTGGCGACAGCTCTTGAAATAGTGTGCAGCACCAATGGTTACTGCGGTTGAGATGATTTCCTTTTCCTCACTGGTGAGGGTTGTTTCACTTGATCTTCTGGGCAATGGGTCAGGCATAGGGATACATTATTCTGTTCGGTTGAAGCATCTATGACAGGTGTAAGCTGCCATTGTTCGGCAGACCTGGGTGGCGCATTGAAACCTGTAGGTATTGCCGTACAATAATTTGACCTTAACGGCTCAGGAGGTTTACAGGTTCATATTGCAGGTATCGCTACTGAGCCCGGACCCTATATGCAACTCCATCGTTTATCATGCTATCTCGTCCTCTGGGTTTTGGGTATTTTTCCCATCAGTGCAACGGCAGAGAGCCTTTTTCTTGAAATCGGCGATGATGTTGAGGTGTCGATAGAGCGCTATGGTGATCCTGACGGGATACGCCTGTTATGGCTTCCCTCGGAATACGGTTATGTAACGGAACGTTATAAGGCCCTGATGGAGGCCCTGTCTGAAGTTGGGTTTGAGGTCTGGCAGGCCTATTTGCATGATTCCTATTTCATACCGGCTGGTCGAAAGAGCCTGTCGGAGATGCCGGTTGAAGATATTGCCGAGCTCGTAGAGCTGGCCATACCCGATGATGGTAGAAAGCTCTTTATAGCAAGCTCTGGCAGGGGAGCCGCCTTTAGTTTCATGGCCCTGCAGCAATGGCTTAGTCATGAGGGGAGTCATGATGCTCTGGGTGGTCTTTTGTTACTCAATCCCAACTTCATGGCCAGTACGCCCGAGCCTGGTAAAGCGGTTGATTATCTCTCGATCATCCATGAGGTAGCGTTGCCCATCTATATCCTTCAGCCTACCGCTTCCGGCAAGCGCTGGTATCTGTCTGATCTTGTCCAGCAACTCACAGATACAGGTAGTCATGTCTATACCCATGCCCTGGTGGGGGTGCGGGATGGATTTCAGGGGCATCCCGAGGCCAATGAGTATGAACGAAGTTATGCCGTTACTCAGCTGCCGGTTATCATGAAGCAGGCAGCGCAGCGCCTGGCAGGCGATGAGTTCCTTCCCGTTGTTACCGAAACCGATCAGCCTGGAAAATCGGTTGGCTGGTCTATCAGCTCCTTACAGGACAGTTTGCAGGACTATCCGGGGCAGCCCCTTGCCCCTACTCTTGAACTGGAGACGATTGCGGATTCGATGTTATCACTGGATGCTTATCGCGGACGAGTGGTGCTGATCAATTTCTGGGCGACCTGGTGTCCACCTTGCGTTGAAGAAATTCCTTCCCTGGGGCGACTCCAGCAGAAGTTTTCAAAGGATGAACTGGTGGTCATTAGCGTTGACGTGGGCGAGACCAGGGACAAGGTTGCGGCGTTTTTGAAACAGGTTCCCGCCAGATATCCGGTCATGCTGGATCCTGATGGTAAAACCGTACGCGAATGGAATTTAAGGGCCTTCCCCACGACCTTTGTCATCAACCCCCAGGGCAGGATTAGTCTGGCCTATTTCGGTGGCCTGGAGTGGGATGCGGCAGAAGTCGTCGAACAGCTTCGTGGCATGCTGGAAGAATAGCGCTACAAGAAAAGAAGAGGATATGATGAATTACGATGTAGTCGATGCCTTGATCTCACCGGAAGAGCGGCTGAATGTCCTGTCGAGAATCGAGGTCAGTAAATTACTCGATAGCAGCCAGGGCCTGTATACCATCTTTCGTAACTGTTCCCTGGCAGTGCTTAATTCTGGTAACTATCTGGACGATGGCAAGGAGCTACTGGAGCGTTATCAGTCTTTTGATATTCGCGTGCTGCCGATGGAGCGGGGTATAAAGCTTGAGGTGAAAGGTGCCCCGGCCAGTGCCTTCGTGGATGGTCAGATGATCAAGGGCATCAATGAGCATCTCTTTGCGGTTTTGCGAGATGTTGTTTACGTCGGTGAAAAAATAATCAATATCCCAGAGCTCGATCTGAACAAGTCCGAGGGTATTACCAACGCGGTGTTTCATATCCTGCGTAATGCTGAGATCCTGCGACCACAGATCGATCCACGACTGGTGGTGTGCTGGGGTGGGCATTCTATTTCTCGCACCGAATATGATTACAGCAAAGATGTGGGTTATGAACTCGGTCTCCGTGGCCTTGATATCTGCACAGGCTGTGGCCCGGGGGCCATGAAGGGGCCAATGAAAGGCGCAACGATCGGGCATGCCAAGCAGCGTCTGTATGAAGGACGATATCTCGGCATCTCGGAGCCGGGCATCATTGCCGCAGAGTCACCCAATCCCATCGTGAATGACCTGGTCATCATGCCCGATATTGAAAAGAGGCTGGAGGCCTTCGTACGTACCGGTCATGGCGTTGTGGTCTTTCCTGGAGGGGTTGGCACCGCAGAGGAGATATTGTTCATCCTGGGTGTACTGTTACATCCGGAGAATCAGGGTATTCCTTTTCCACTGATCATGACGGGACCGGCGCAGTCGGCAGAATACTTCAAGGAGATAGACGCCTTTATAGTGGATACCCTTGGCGCAGAGGTGCGGCAGTATTATCAGATTATTGTTGATGATCCTGTGCGGGTTGCCAGGGAGATGCTCGCGGGTGTGACCCATGTTCGGGATTTTCGCACCGAGCATGGTGATGCCTATTATTTTAACTGGCGCCTGAAGATCGATCATGCCTTTCAGCAGGAGTTCAGGCCGACTCATGAAAATATGCTGGGCCTGGAGTTGCACAAGGACCAGGAGCGACACCTGCTGGCTGCCAACCTGCGTCGTGCCTTTTCCGGGATCGTGGCTGGAAATGTAAAAGATGAGGGGATTCGAGCCATCGAGGAACATGGTCTGTTTGAAATTAGAGGAGACCGAACGATCATGGAACGGCTGGATGCCCTGCTGGCCTCATTCGTGGCACAGACGCGTATGAAGCTCGAGGGTGAGGAGTACACACCCTGTTATCGCATCATCAAATAGTGGCCTGTGTTATCGATAGATTTCAGGCCGGACAATAACGTGACTTTCGACGTTGGTCTGCCATGCATATTGTACTGATCATAGTCCTGGTCGCACTGGTAGCCGGATTAATCTTTCTGCCCAGCATCTGGGTCAGACGTGTTTTGCAAAAATATAAACAACCGAATGACCTCTTTCCTGGTACAGGTGGTGAACTGGCAGAGCATCTACTGCAAAAGCTGGATATCAGGGGTGTACGTGTAGAGGCGACGGAACCCGACCAGGATCATTATGATCCTGTCGCCAGGGCGGTGCGCCTGTCACCCGATAATTTCAATGGCCGTTCTCTCACGGCAATCACCATAGCAGCGCATGAGGTGGGACATGCGATTCAGCATGCCTCGGGCTATCCCTTGTTCAGGTTACGTCATGGACTGGTCTCGGTGGCCCAGGTAGCAGAAAAGGCGGGTAGTCTGGCGATTATGGCCATGCCTGTGCTGGCCATCGTCTCTCGTTCACCGGCCGTCGGCGGTTTCGCTTTACTCCTGGGTCTGGGTGGCATTGCCATGGGCACGCTCGTGCATCTGGTGACCTTGCCCGTAGAGTGGAATGCCAGTTTCAGCCGCGCCCTGCCATTGCTTAAGGAAGGCGGTTATATCTCCGAAAACCATGCCCAACATGCGCACAGAATATTAAAGGCAGCGGCCCTGACTTACGTGGCCGGGTCCCTGGCTAGTTTGTTAAGCCTGTATCGCTGGATTGCCATACTCAGACGCTGAAATTAATTGACTGTGGTTGTCGTTTTTTCGGGCCTGGACTGGAATAACCGTAATACATTTTCGCGTCCAATGGCCATCTCAACCTCCAGCGGTAACTGATCCATCCAGTGACGTGTGGTATCGATGAGGGCGCTGTAGTGTTGCCAGCGCTGTGTACTGTAAGTATCCACGCCGATCAGAAAGCGGTCGGAAAATTCCATTAATAGCAGTTCCCATTCGGGGTCCAGCATGCCTTCCGGGGCGATACGCTCATTGCGCATCGACAGGTCGATATATAGATTCGGATAACGTTTCAGGTAATCGTTGAGGAGCTCAGGGTAGGGGTAGGCACCGCCATGCGCCCATATCACGGTAATATTCGTTGCAATCTCAAACAGCCGGTCGATTACCACCGGGTCAGTATGAACAAGCAGGGGAAGATCATGGCTGTCTGCCAATAGTGCGATCCTTTCAAAGATGGGGCTATGGCGATGCTCGGCAAAGAGATGCAGTTCACCAATCCCGCGCCAGGCCGGATCTTTAAGGGCCTGAGCCACTCGTACTGGAAGCTCTTCATCCTGATGCCAGGCCTGCTTGTCCTTATCAGTTTGATACAGACCCAGAAAAGGAATGATCCTGTTGGGTGCAAGCTGATGTAATTGTAAGGCCAGACTTATGGGGCTGCTAGTGACCACGGCGGTATTAACTTCGTTCTGATCCAGTATTCTGATGATGTCCACCGGGCTATACATTTTAACCTGGTCGGCATTGTAATGAAGATGAGCGTCGAACAATCCGGGTATCTGGGGTGATGCCAGGGAGACACTACTCAACAATAGCATGCTGAAAAAAAGCCCGTGGCGCATCATTCTTGACCCGAAATTTTAATGACAACCCTGAGCTTAGTTCAGGAATAACGAGAGGTCCGTGGGGCCGCTAAAACCTGGAAAGACGTCACTGACATCGATCCTGCCCAGGCGTTTGATCAATAACTCTGAAAAGATCGAACGCAGGTCAGTGGTGATGGCAAGATCCTCACCCATATACAGGTCCTGGTCTGCCAGCCCCGGCCAGTTTGCGGCCGCAGGCAGGACCTGACCCCCATTAACGCCACCGCCCATCAGATAGGCCAGTCCGCCGGTCCCATGGTCGGTGCCACTGGAAAAGTTTTCTCCAACGCGGCGTCCAAACTCGGTATGGACCACCACCGTGATGCCCTGCATTAGCGTACCCATGTCGATATAAAAGGCCTCCAGGCAGGCGGCCAGATCGCTGAGCGAGGCATCCAGATAAAAAGGCAGATTCTCATGATGATCCCAACCACCCACATCAACACAGATGACCTCGGTGCCTAGTGATGAGCGGATCATCTGGCCGGTTTGCCTGAGTTTATTGCCTAATTCGCTTTGTGGATAGCTGGCACCATTCTGAGGGGTGAACTGACCAGGATTGGCCTGTAGAAGTTCATCCATGGCCTGAATCGATGCCTGGGCCGTATCACTAAAAGGGACGCCGGGCTCAAACCAGTCGCTCAAGAGTTCCTGGTAGCTCGTGCCGGTCAGTTCGCCCAGACCAAAACCTTCGATGGCCTCGATGGCAATGGGTTCATCGGCACCCGTCAGAGAGAAGGGGACATTGCCTGAGATAGAGGCCGCTCGGAACGCCGAGTTGGTCATTGCCTGACTGCTGGCCAGGTGGCGACCGATCCAGCCTACATCCAGTTCCGTCTTATTAATGACACCCCCCTCGACCAGATTCTGTGCATCGAAGTGGGAACGTGAATCATGGGGTATACCCGTCGCATGTACCAGGGCAAGATCACCGGCATTATAAATGCTTTGTAGTGATGCCAGTGCAGGGTGCAGGCCATAAAAGCTTTCAGCCAGGTCTATGGAGTTGGTGATCCCTATATTGGGGCGCTGGAGTAAATAATTCGGATCGCCATAGGGGACCAGAGAATTGATGCCATCGGCTGCCCCGCGCTGGAAAATGCAGACGAGTACGTCCTGCTGATCGTAGACCAGTTCGGGAGCGGGCAGGGTTTGTCGAACGAATGGCATTGCGTACTCCTAGCGTAACTGGAAATAGACGGAGCTGAGTAACAGGCTGGTGACCAGCTTCACAACATCTGGTATGAATTGATCAGGGATCACGCCCGAAGGGGCCAGGCTGGTCAGCTCAACTATATAATCAATCAGCAATTGCCGGTCAGAGTCATACATAGGCCTGAGCAGCACCTCGTTGGCAAGCCGGTGGACGATCGTCTCGGGCGTATTTTCATTATCGATGAGATCGGTCAGGGGGTAGAGGTCGCCAAAACCGATGCTGAGCGCAATGCGCCATCGGTTTAGCAGGCCGCTGGTACTTCCCCAGTAGCTGGCAGAATCTGGATAGCCATCGGGCGTAGGCCAGAAGAAGGGTGACTGGCCGAGTACGGATATAATCAGATAATTCAGCTGGCCATTGTCCTGAGGTAAGGCCAGCCCTGGATTCAACAGGCGAATATATTGCCCCATAAACTCCATCGGGCGGCAGAGCTTCTGGTCATAGGTCTGTAGAAATTCCTGATGGTCAAACAAGGCCCTGAGGGTGCTTTTAATATCACCAGAACTGCTTATAAATGCATTGGCAACGTGGTTAATAACGTCGCTGGAGGGGGTGTCACTGATAAAACGCGTGCACAGCCTGCTGGCAATGAACCGGGCCGTTGAGGGGTGGTAGCAGATCAGGTCCAGTACTGCTTCTCCGTCTCGTTGGTCGCCAAAGTTAATACTTTGTCCCAGCACGGTCTTCTCGTTCTTATCGTGCAGGGCGTCATTATATAAAAATTCGCCGGTGGCGAAGTCAAGTGTCCATCCGGTAAAGCAGCGGGCGACTTCCTTGATGTCCTGTTCGGTGTAGCCGCCGTCAACACCCATGCTGTGTAGTTCAAGTAGTTCGCGGGCGTAGTTTTCGTTGGGGGCGTCCTTAAAGTTCAGGAAATTATCCAGGTAGTAGACCATGGCGCTGCTTTTCGCCGATGCATGGAGCATGTCCCTGAAATTGCCCAGTGCGTGGGGTCGAATGACACTGGCATCGTCATAAGGCTTGAGTATGGGCTCCAGACCGTTAATCACCTGGATACTAAAGTGGTTGGACCAGAGTTCAACCATGACTTCGTAGAGCTGCCTCGGGCTGAAAAAGGCACGATACTGGGTGGCGCTGACTAGCTGACTGACAAGATCGGCAAAGTTATCGGGGAATCCGGGGCGTAATTCCGTGGGTGTTTTACTGCTATCGGGAAACAGGCTGGCAATGGTGGCCTCCAGTGCTGTGGCATCGATATTTTCATAATCGAGTTGCTCGTTCAGGTAAGCAGAGATGCCCATTTGCTCGATACGAGCAAGTTCCTGTCGGCTGACGCCAAAACTGGTGCGTCTTAAAACTGAGTATTCTGAGCTGGGAGCAG
>JANTGN010000035.1 GCA_024762895.1 Thiotrichales bacterium | reverse complement strand
AGACCTTCTGGGCGTTCCTGCCTGCGAGCGTGTCGTAATTCAGAAGATAGTTAAATCTCGACTGGTCGATCTTCCTGATCTCGCTGATATCCCCCCCATCCTCAATGAAGGCCGCCACCGCTTGGCGTAAAGACGTCAAATAATCGTAGGTATCTGCACGCGCCTTATCCAGGTTCGTAGCATGTCCATGTCCGGGTACCACATGTTCTGGCCTGAAGGCGGCCATCGCCTCAAAGGCAGCCACCCAGGATTTACTATTGGATTGCTCGCCTATACTTAACATACGTTCTGTGTACACGATATCGCCCGTGAACATGACCTGCTCTTTGGGTAGCCAGACGAAGCTATCACCCGGTGTATGTGCCTGGCCCTCGTGTCTTATCTCAAGTGTCGTGTCACCCAGCACTAATTGTCTTTCTGAATTAAAAAGCTCGTCGGCATAAACGGGATTTGTCCCCTCCAGGGCCTCATCACCAACCAGGTTTCCCAACCTGGAAAACTGGTCCCGGGTTCGCGCCTTCTGATCCTCGACGGCCTTCGCACTCGCAATCAGACGAGCACCCTGCTTTTTGAAATAATCATTACCCATCCAGCGATGGTCCTGACCACCGGTATTGATCACAGCAACGACAGGCTGGTCTGTCACACTTTTAATCAGGTCGTGTATTTTTTTAGCACCCTTATAGGTGCCGCCCGAATCGATCAGGACCACACCTTGTGATGTGACCACCAGGCCAAAGGTCGCGTTATTACCAAGGTTCTCGGGTGAGCGGTTGGCCAGGCTACCCACGATGGCATAGACGTTATCCGCGACCTTCTGCAACTCAAGCTCATTAGCCGCTAAAGCAGGCTGAACGACCAGTATCCCTAGCAAGAGGGTAAAAAGTGTTTTCCTGAATATCATTGTTATACCTTTATTATCCTTTCTGACTGACAGGAAGCTGCCGACCAGCTTATTTTTTTAGGGTAGGGTCTAATTCGATTTTTTAACAAACCGGGTCAGTATAACGATTTTCTGACCCTCAACCCGGCCTTCAATTTGCTCCGGGTTATCAGACACCAGGGAGATCCCACGAACCGCCGTACCACGCTTGGCTGTGAAGTTAGCACCTTTGACATTCAGATCTTTGATGAGTGTAACGGTATCACCCGCCTCGAGGACGGCACCATTGCAGTCGAGGTGCTTCACGACATCTTCTTCGGCATCACCCTCACCGGTCGCCTGTGCCCAGGCCAGGGTCTCGTCATCGAGGTAGAGCATATCGAGCAGGTCCTGCGGCCAGCCCTCTCCACTCAGACGCGTCAGCATGCGCCAGGCCATTACCTGCACCGCGGGTACCTGGCTCCACATGCTCTCGTTCAGGCAACGCCAGTGATTCACATCCACATGTTTAGGGTGTTCAATCTGATCGAGACAGGTCGCACACAGGAGTATCGTTTGATTGACACTCCCATCCGAACCGGGAGGTATCTCATACACCTTCAGTCCCTCTGTGGCGCCACAGAGTTCACATTTCGATTCACTTCGTTCCAGCAATGCTTGTTCAATACTCATTGAAAACGCTCTATTCGTTAATAAAAGATACCAGGTCAAAGGCCAGGCAGTAGATATTGGCTCACCAGCTGGTGCAAACTCCTGAAGCAAGGCCTTGTTATTATCAATAGGCACTACTTATGAGCTGTACTCATGAGGATAGTGATAGGACACTTCATTCGCTACCCCAGGAGCAAGTTCCTGCCAGTGCTTTATTTTTAGTTCAAGACTCAGAAATCCACAGGTCGGCAGACTATAGCGTTTTTCTACCAGCGTATTCGCAAGCAGACTGAGACCCGGGTTATGCCCCACCAGCAGGGCATGTTGCTTTTGATCATCCAGACCCTGAATAACTCGTATCAGGTCATTAACGCTGGCCTCATAAATGGTCGGCAGCTGTTGAATTGTGCTGGCCTCGCCACCCAATGTATAAGCAATGATCTCAGCCGTGCTGATGGCCCTTAATGCCGGACTACTCACTACCAGTTGAGGATGCAACCCCTGGGTCTTTAAAAGCTCAGCCATCTCCTGGGCTTCCTGTTCGCCATGCCGGTTGAGAGGGCGATCAAAATCGCCCAGACTAATATCATCCCAGCTCGCTTCGGCATGCCTTAAGAGACTCAGTATTTTCATGAACAACTCCCTGCCCGAATGGCTCAACCCGAATATTCTACCCGACTGGGTGCACTGGGTCGCCCAGGACGCCGATGGTAGCTGGTGGGCCTACGAGGTGGAACCCCTGCAATATCATGCCGGCTGGTATGAAAATGAACTGGGAGAAAGGCTCTTTCTGAGAAAAGATGTCGCCAATAAGAACTGGCAAAGAAGCCTGGTCAGAATGCAGTCCTGATGGCCACACCCAGGCGGTGTATGGTGGTTTGTGGTTGTATGACGCTACAGACGGTACCCACGCCACAGGAACCAATGGTTCTGGAGGCTGTGACCGTCACCGGATCAGAGGTCTCGAACCGATAACCATCATAGTAGAGCCGTACCAGGAACTCTTTACTGAAACGGAACTCCATGCCGGCGTATAGGCTCACCAGGCTCCTGGGCTCCAGGGTTGGGTTATCCTCAAGGCCCAGCTCATTCAGATGCGCGTCTTCACGCACCGCCATGGGGTACTTGATGCCGGCGTTAAAACTGAGTCGATTGGAGGCCACGCCGCTATAGGCACCACCCAGACGGGCATAGAGTATCTGATAATCCTCCATCTGATCCCCGGTGCCGCCATTGACGATGCTGCGACGAAACACCTCCAGCCCCAGGGCCGACTGTACTTCGACGATGTGCTGGCTTTTCATCTGCCAGCCCCAGGCCAATCGGCCTTCCTGGCTGGTACCCAGGTATTCCGTGGTGGACAGGTAGGGCTCACCCAGTTGCGTCTGACCATCATAATCGACGTTGCCGGTATAAAACTCCCCCCGATAACCCCAGATCAGTCCGGTGTTTTTTCCCGGTGTCCAGTCCACACCCAGCACAAACATCGGGCCAGTCTCATTGACCAGCTCGCCCCGTCCATCCAGATTCTCAATCAGGTTAAAATACTCGACCCCCAGGGACATGCCCACCTCTGCCCGTAAGGCTGAAGTCGACACAAGCAGGAGAACTGTAATGAGTACGCGATACCCGTAGTGACTCAGATTCATATTTTATTGTTATTGATAAATAATCGCGTAACTATGCCATGTCCATCACATAAGTGCATCAGACCTTTGTGCTAGCCAGTCTCCAGCAGGCTGGTTACAGCTTATGCTTCGTCTTCCTGCGCCTCATCGACCCAGGCATAAAGTTCAATATTCATGGGTTCACAGCTACTACAGCCATGACAGGGAGTACCCTGAGGAAGCCTGCGGACCTTACCCTTGCGTATCCACTGCTCAAGCACACCCCGCAGGGCATTCTGATCCATATCAAAGTGCAGGGACATATCCCTTAAAGGGGCTTCCCTTCGGCTTTGGAGGTAATGTTTGACCTCGGTGAGTATCATTGGGTAGCCATCAACCCCGCTTCCTGTGCGCTCCTGTTGGACAGGAGTCGCATGCTAATAAATGCCGCTACAAACAGCCCTAACAGGGACAGGATCCAGATCGAAGAGGCCATGGGATGACGAGTAAAGGTGGCCGCCTGGTAAAAGATAGTGGCGCTCATAAAAGCCAGCCCCGTACTCCAAAGCACCACAAACAGCGTCCACCTCGGCGTGGTTTCCCTGAAGATGGCTGACGTTGCCGCCACACAGGGCGCATAAAGTAAGATGAACAGCAAATAGGCAAAGGCCCCCGCCTTGCCATCAAAACGCTCCGCCATGGCCCCAAATGTGCTCGTGCTGACCTCCTGCTCCTCGGCAGCCTCATCGATGGAACCACTGCTATCGAGCACCCGCAGACCCAGGGGGTCGGCCAGGTTACCCAGGGTCTCACCGAGATTGTCCTGGACACTGGTAACGGCCTCCTGCCAGCGACCTTTCAGGGTCCAGGCCTCTTCGGCAATGTCATCGGCCACCCCGGCCAGATTGCTATACATGGCGTCCAGGGCACCGACCACCACCTCTTTGGCGAGCAGGCCGGTGAAGATACCCACCGTCGCAGGCCAGTTTTCTTCGGTGATCCCCATGGGCGCGAACACCGGCTGTATGGTTCGACCCACCGCACTGAGGACCGATTTATCGCTATCCTCATTGCCAAAACTACCATCGGTGCCTACCGAGTTCAGAAAATTAATGACCACCACCATGATCACGATGATCTTGCCGGCGTCGCTGATGAACCCCTTGAGTCGTTCCCAGGTATGTAACAGAACTCCCTTCAGGGTCGGGATATGGTAGGAAGGCAGTTCCATCATAAAGGGACTGACCTCACCACGTAGCAGGCTCTTTTTCAGCACAAAGGCGGTCAGCATGGCGAACAGGATGCCGATGATATACAGGGCCATGACCATGTTCTGCCCCCCCACCGGGAAAAAGGCCGCGGCGAACAGGGCATAGACCGAGAGCCGTGCTCCGCAGGACATGAACGGCGCCATCATGACCGTGAGAATCCGCTCCCGAGGATTATCCAGGGTTCGGGCCGCCATAATGGAGGGGACATTACAGCCAAACCCTACGATCAGGGGTACAAAGGCCTTACCCGGCAGGCCCAGGCTGCGCATAAAACGGTCCATGACGAAGGCCGCACGGGACATATAACCCCAGCCTTCCAGAAAGGAAAGGAACAGATACAGAAATCCGATAATGGGGATAAAGGTCGCTACCACCTGGATACCGGCACCCACTCCATCGGCCAGTAGTACGGTCAGCCATTCGGGGCTACCTATGGCATTCATAAGGGATCGCGTCACGTCGATAAAGACCGTCCCTGCCAGGATGTCGAAGAAATCGATCAGGGCGCCGCCGATATTGATCGTAAAGGTAAACAACAGGTACATTACCAGCAGGAAGATAGGCACACCCAGCCAACGGTTCAGTACGATGGCATCGATACGGTCGGAAGCAGTGCGGTTCAGCCTGGAGGTATGACGCATGACATCGCGCGACAGTGTCCTGGCGACACCATAGCGGGTATCGGCAATCAGGATATCAATATCCTCACCCTCGGCCTCTTCGATACTGCGCCGCCTGTGCACGGCCAGCTGGGATACTTCGTCGCCCGCCTCACGGCAGCACTCACTGGCCCCTTCCAGGATCTGCACGGCTACCCAGCGTGGGTTCAGCCCCATCTGTCCCGAGAAATCAGCCACCAGGAGCTCGGCTTCCTTCAGGGCCAGCTCGATACTTTCCGCATAGCTGATGGGCAACACGGGGCGAGGACGACTATGGGCCGTCTGTAATAAGAGACTTTTTAACTCCGGTATGCCCTTACCACGACTGGCCACGGTCTCCACTACCGGGCAACCCAGCAGGCCCGCCAGCTTCTCACGATCTATCCTGATACCGCGTTCCGTCGCCACATCATTCATATTCAGAGCCACGACGACGGGAACACGCATCTCTACCAGTTGTATGGTGAGGTAGAGGTTGCGCTCCAGATTTGAGGCATCGAGGACATTTAAGATGACATCGGCCTCACCGGTCATGATGAAGTTTCTTGCTACCACCTCATCCAGCGAGGAATGACTCGGGTCCAGTGAGTAGACACCCGGCAGATCGATCAGATCGACATAATTGCCATCATACTCAAACCGTCCCTCTTTACGTTCCACCGTGACCCCGGGCCAGTTGCCCGTTCGCTGACGTGCCCCGGTCAGGGCATTAAACAGTGTAGTCTTGCCACAATTGGGGTTACCCAGGACCCCAATCGTGAAATCGTGCTGTACGCCCTTGTTCTTTCCCTGGTCCGAATCACAACAGGCCATTTAAATCACCTCGACCATGATCTTACCCACCATGCCACTACCCAGGGCAATACGTGATGAGCCGACTACCAGGACAACCGAATGGCCTCGACGGTAAAGGATCTCGACCTCGGTGCCCAGTGGCATCCCCAGGCTGATCATTCGTTTCTCCAGAGATTTTCCGGCCCGTACTGCAATGATACGCAGTGGAACCTGAACCGGCGCCTGGGACAGCGGAAGTTTTTGACTCTCGTCGAGCGAATGGGTTAATAGTTCGGCATGTGGCCTGACCGCCTGAACGACAGGCTCGGTAGTTTCGGCATCTGGCACTGGAACGGAATCAGACATGGAGTTAAACGCAAACGAGAATGGTTCTCAATTATTGCTTATAGTGTAAGTCTTGTCGAGATAAAAGCGACCCAATAAAACCAATCATACCAGCTAGCATGCTTCGAAAAAGCGCATTTTTCGTTAATTCACCCCTTTTTAAGCGCTTTTCAGCTTCAATTCATGTTGATTAGTTATTCTGCATATACTGTAAACGTTACGTGTTACGTAAGGAGTCCAGGATGTTGAGACTGATCCTTTTTACCTCAATCCTGCTTGTAATAGCCATGAGTCTGTCCTCCGTCCATTCGAAGGAGATAACCTATCCGCCTGTTCAGGGTTATCAGCAGATAGTGACTTCGGGTCACCCCGATGGCTCCACAGAGAAACCGGTCTCGTAATGTTATCAGTTGAGTGGCTCTCTACTTAGCGGGCTAATCAGCCCGCTTTTTTTCACCGAGTCTTTGACCTTGAGCGCATCATGGAATTTTACAGGAAGTTTGACTAGGATGAGTTCTGTCCAGTTACTTGAGAGCACCCGTTTCTTGTCACGGTTTACCGTACTTTTTTCCCTGGGACTATTCATCAGCAGCGGAACCGCTCATACCCATGAGATCGTCCAGTCACAGGCGCGGGAGCTGGTTCAACAGGGTACTATCCAGCCACTGCCGCAGATTATGAGTCAGGCATTTCTGCACAATATTGGCCGAATTCTTGAAGTCGAACTGGAAAACGTTGAGGGCAAGTATATCTATGCCATTGAGGCCCTGGATCCCCAGGGAGTCGTTCGAGAATATAAGCTGAATGCCCAGGACGGTAGCCTCTTACCTCTGGAACCTGAGGATTAATCGGTGCGCCTGCTCCTGGTCGAAGATGATCTCCAACTGGTCCAGAGACTACAGGATGACCTCAGCCAGCATGGCTTCGTGGTGGATAAGACCGACAACGGGATCGATGCCGAACATCTGGGTGATGAAGAAGACTACGACCTGGTGATTCTGGACCTCGGCCTGCCGCAACGATCGGGTCTGGAAGTCCTTGGCAACTGGCGGCAAAAGGGCAATACCGTCCCTGTGATAGTCCTGACTGCCCGCGATTCCTGGCAGGAGCGGGTCGATGGCCTCAAGGCGGGTGCCGATGACTACATGGGCAAACCCTTTCATACCGAGGAACTTATAGCGCGCATCCAGAACCTGATACGACGTGCCGCCGGGCAATCAGGCAACCATATCGAGTCAGGCGGACTGCGTCTGGATGAAGAACGCCAGGTGGTACTGGATGTGCAGGGAGATGAAATCATCCTGACTGGTACCGAGTTCCGCTTACTCCGTTATTTCATGCTATATCCGGATAAACTCCTGACCAAGACCCGTCTCATCGAACATGTCTATGAACAGGATTTTGATCGTGACAGTAATCTTATCGAGGTTTATGTACGCAGGCTTCGAGACAAGATTGGTAAAGACCGCATTCGCACCCAGCGTGGTCAGGGCTATCTGTTTCTGGGTGAGACAGAGTGAATTCACTTAAAAGCCACCTCCATCTGGGACTCACCGTGACACTGGGGTTATTGATGCTGGCGACCTGGTTTTTGGGTCATCATGCCCTGCATCACATGATGGAACGTTTTGTAGACTCGCGCCTGGAGCATGACGCCGAGGCCATGCTCATGGCCTTGCATTCAAACCGGCAGGGTCAGCTTCGAATTAGAGGCCAGAGACTGACCCCGGTCTACCGGCAACCCTTATCCGGTCATTATTATGTGCTGATCAACCATACCGGCGAACGCCTGCTGTCACGCTCGCTCTGGGATCAGGATCTTGATATACCCATGCTGGGAGCGGGAGAAACCCGACGCTGGCATATGGATGGCCCCAACCATCAGCATCTGCTGGTCTATGCCAGAGGCTATCAGAAAGCCGATAGTACTTTTACCCTGGCCATAGCAGAAGACGTTACACCCATCAGGCAGATGCTGATCGGATATGAATGGTTATTCGGCCTGATTTCGACCACGGGTGTTCTGCTCCTGATTTTTGTACAGCGCTGGGTGGTGAATCGTGGATTCAGAAAACTTCAGCCTGTCTATGACGATATGCAACGACTGGAGCGCGGTGAGGTAGTGGCTCTGACCGAGTCGGTTCCCCTGGAGCTCGCCCCCCTGGTTAAAAAATTCAATGAGTTACTGCGCCTGATGGATCAACGCCTGAGTCGGTCCCGCAATGCACTGGGCAATCTGGCTCATGCCCTGAAGACCCCCCTGGCACTACTGACACAGCAGCTGGAAAGCAGGGAGCTGGATAACATTGCCCCTGTCAGAAACGATATGGAAGTGCAGGTTGAGCGAATTCGTAGCCTCATGGAAAGAGAGCTCAAACGTGCTCGACTGGCCGGTAGTAGCGGTGCAGGACAGCACTTTGAACCTGAGCAGGAAATCCCCTTTCTCCTGGATGTCCTGGAACGTATGTATAACGATCGGAACATCGGTGTAGCGTTACAGTTACAGGCTGGACTGGTGCTAGAGGCCGACCGGGAAGACATGCTCGAACTGCTTGGAAATCTGCTGGACAATGCCTTTAAATGGGCCAGTAGCAAGATCATCATTCACAGCCATGAAGACGCCAAAGGCATACAACTGGTGGTCGAAGATGATGGCCCGGGTTGCTCCGAGCATAAATTTGAAGAACTGACTCGGCGCGGTGTACGGCTTGATGAACAAAAAGAGGGCCATGGTCTTGGACTGACCATCGCCAAGGATATTGCCTCTTTATACGACGCCCATCTGCAACTGGGCCGCTCAGAGGAGCTGGGGGGGTTCAGGGCCAGCATCCTGTTCCCCCGATCTCACTAGATGTAGTGATTCAGTTTGAATTCATGATTAGACTCTATACTCCTGAAACATCTCACCCTTTAAACGATGACTAAAGATGCGAAAAATAATAAAAAAATGGACCACCGGCTGGCCTTTGTTACTGGTCACTGGCCTGCTATTTTCATTGCCCGGCGCGCAGGCAGCCCCCACCCTTGCGGAGTCCATAACCGCTGCCATTGAACGAAACCCACGTGCCAGTATACCTGCGGCGCGTAGTCAACTGGGGCAGGGCTATGAACGGCAGGCCGGCTCATGGTTCGGCGACAGACCTTCGTTCAACCTGGTCTACAAGACCGATCAGCTGACCGAGCAGGAGGGTTACCGTGAACTTGAGGCCGCTCTGGATCTGCCTATGTGGAACCCCGGACAACGCAAGGCCCTCAAGAACCTTTCTGACAGTATTCAAGCCCAGGCCGGCAGCGACGAAAGGCTCCTGGCCTGGGAAGTCAGCAGCCAGGTATTCGAATATGCCTGGCAACTCAAGCTGGCGGAACAGGAAACCACACTGTCGAAGGAATTATGGGAATCGAACCAGGTCCTGGAAGAGGATATTCAGAAGCGCGTAGATGCCGGCGAGCTACCACGCAGCGATGCCCTGATGGCCAGGCAACAGACTACACAACTCCATGATATCTACGAGCAGGCGATTCTGGCCGAGGCCAACGCGCGATCGGCCTGGCGTCTGTACACCGGTAATGAACAGCTCCCCTTCGACCTGATGGATATACAAATCCAGGAGACTGGTTCCAGCGATCCGCATCCCCAGATTGAAAATTCTGATCTGGCGGTGCAGTCGGCACAGGCCAACAGCCGCAGCGAACACCAGAATATTCAGGGCAATCCCTCACTGATACTATATGCCAGACGAGATCGTGCCTTCAGTTTTGAGCCCTACGATAACGCCCTGGGTATTGGTGTTACCCTACCCTTTGCCACTGAATCTCTTGGTGCAGGCAAGGTCGCTGAAGCCGAGATGTTGCTCACCGAGGCAATGGCCGATCAGGCCGAGATTCGCCGCAACCTGGTCCTGCTTCAGGAACAAAGCCGCCAGGAACTGGAAAGCGCCAAGAGACGACTGGACCTGGCCAAACAGCAATATGAGATAGCCAGGTCACGTGTAAAACTGACACAGCGTGCCTTTGATCTGGGTGAGTCCGGCGTATTCCTGCTGTTACAGGCTCGCGAAGAGGCCGCCAAGGCTGCCGATCATCTTGCACGTAGTCGCATCACTTATTACCAGTCCATATCACGCTATAACCTCAGCCTTGGAGTCATACCTGAATGAAAACCTTTTTGCTGGCCAGCATGATGGCCATGACTCCATTGGTCCTGCAGGCCCAGATCATTGAACTCTCTGAGCAACAGCAACAGATGCTCGGTGTCCGTACTGAGGCGATCCGAAGCACCGAGACAACCTGGAGCACTACGCACCCTGCCAGCGTACAGGTACCGAATAATCAGCTACGTGTCGTGAGTACCCCCGTCGATGGCATCCTCGAACAACTGTCTGTCGCCGAAGGCGCCAACGTAGCCCAGGGTGAGGTACTGGCCGAGATCATGAGTCCTGCCCTGCTAGAGCAACAGAGTCAATATCTGAACGCCCGCTCCAGTCTCGATCTTGCCAGCGCCGAGATGAAGCAGGATCGACAACTGCACAAGGAAGGTATTATTTCAAAACGACGTTTTCTGGAAACCCAGAGCACCTATATTCGTGCCAGGACTGAGGTCGAACAGACCCGGCAACTCCTGGTACTGGCCGGACTGGATGATAAAGAACTCGACCAGCTGGCCAGAACTCGCCAACTTACCAGCAAGTTAAAAATACGCGCGCCGCTGGGTGGGGTCATCCTGGAACAGATGGCGGAGCCTGGCCAGCGCCTGCAGGCACTGGACCCGATCTATCGCCTTGCGCATCTCTCCCCACTCTGGCTTGAGATTCATGCTCCGCTGGGAGAGGTTGCCAAGATTCACCCGGGTACCCGAGTTCAGGTCAGGGAACCCGCCATCAGTGCCGAGGTGATCACTGTGGGACGCATGGTGCATGACGAAGACCAGGGCATCATGGTACGGGCAGAGGTCAGGGAACACACCGAATTACTCAGGCCAGGGCAGTTCGTCCAGGTCCGACTGGCCATATCTGGTAGCGGACAACAATTCCGTATTCCACGTTCTTCGATGGTGCGAGTGCAGAATAAGACATGGGTCTTCGTCAAATCGGCCCAGGGCTTTGCCCCTGAAGAGGTCAATGTTATTACTGAAGAGTCACGTCATCTGATCGTCTCAGGTCAACTCACCAATGGGCAACAGGTTGCCGTTTCTGGAACCTCCGCGCTCAAGGCCGCCTGGCAGCAAGGTACCGAATAATGCTGGCCAGAATAATTCAGTTTGCGCTGACCCAGCGTCTGATGATGCTGCTGGTCGTCCTGGTATTGATTGGTGGCGGCTGGTATGCCTTCCAGAACACACCTATCGATGCTTTTCCCGATGTCTCAAGCACTCAGGTCAAGGTCATTATCAAGGCCCCGGGTATGACACCAAATGAGATCGAGGCCCGGATTACCGCCCTGGTCGAAGTAGAGATGCTGGGCATACCCCGCATGTCCATGTTGCGTTCGATCGCAAAATACGCACTGACCGATATCACGGTGGATTTTGAAGAGGGCACCGATATTTACTGGGCCCGGCAACAGGTCTCTGAGAGGCTCAGTGCCATCTGGGAAGACCTGCCCGAAGGCATCTCCGGGGGGATCGCGCCCATGACGACACCTCTGGGCGAGATGTTCATGTTCACCATCGAGGGTGGTGACCTTTCATTGATGGAACGGAGAGACCTGCTTGACTGGGTCATCCGACCAGCCCTGCGCAGTGTACCCGGTGTGGCCGATGTTAATGCGCTCGGAGGGCTTGCACGTACCTTTGAAGTCGTACCCGATGGCGCACGCATGCTGGCCCGGGGTATCGATATGCAGGAGTTGCAAAACGCCCTGGAATCGAACAACCGTAATGATGGCGCTGGCCGCCTCAATGATGGCGAAGAAGTCCTGCTGGTTCGCACCGAGGGTAGTATTCAGGATCTGGATGATCTGGCGTCGATCGTGGTCCGCGCCGACCTCAGTCAACCTGTCCGGGTAGGCGATATCGCCGAGGTCCGCATCGGTTCCCTGACACGCTACGGGGCCGTCACCAAGGATGGTCAGAGCGAGGCCGTACAGGGCCTGGTACTGGGGCTGCGTGGGGCCAATGCCCGGCAGGTGGTGTCCGGCCTGCATGAGAAACTGGCAGAACTGGCCCCGGGATTTCCCGAGGGTGTCAAGGTCCAGGTCTTTTATGATCGTGGCCGCCTGGTGGAACGTGCCGTGGGCACCGTATCCAAGGCCCTGGGCGAGGCGATAGTGCTGGTACTCATTCTGCTGGTCCTGTTCCTGGGCGATATCCGTGCCGCCCTGACGGTGGCCCTGATCCTGCCCCTGGCCGCCCTCGCCACCTTTATCCTTATGAATTATTTTGGAATGTCCGCCAATCTGATGTCTCTCGGCGGACTGGCGATCGCCATTGGTATGCTGGTAGACGCCGCGGTCGTGGTAGTAGAAAACCTGGTGACACACCTGTCCCATCAGAAAAAGCAACACAGCCTGCCCAGACTACATCTGATCTATCGCGCCGTGCGTGAGGTCTCGGTGCCGGTAACTTCCGGCATTCTGATTATCATCATCGTCTTTCTGCCCCTGCTCACCCTGCAGGGACTGGAAGGAAAGCTCTTCGTTCCGGTAGCCCTGACCATCGTCTTCGCCCTGTCCGCCTCCCTGATTCTGTCCCTGACCATCATACCCGTCCTCGCCTCCTACCTGCTGGGCAGTATCTCACATGAAGATTCATGGCTGGTTCGAAAACTAATGGCGATTTATATACCCAGTCTCCGCTGGTCGCTGAACAATACACGCTGGGTCGTTGCTGCTGCTGTCTTTCTGATGCTGGTCGCGGCAGGCCTCTACACTCAGGTCGGCAAGGCCTTCATGCCCTCCATGGATGAAGGGGACCTTATCGTGCAACTGGAAAAACTTCCCTCGATTACCCTGGAAGAATCACTGGCCGTCGATATGCGTTTTCAGAAGGCCCTGATGGAGCGGGTACCGGAGGTCCGGGGGGTAGTCTCTCGCGCCGGATCTGATGAGCTGGGCCTCGACCCCATGAGTCTTAACGAGACGGACAGCTTTCTGGTCCTGAAACCGGAATCCGAATGGACGGTGGATAACAAGGATGAGTTAATCGAATCGATCAGGACAGTCACCCAGGGTTTCCCAGGTGTAGGCATTGCATTTACCCAGCCCATCGAGATGCGCGTCGATGAGATGATTACCGGTGTCAGAGGTGACCTGGCCATCAAGATCTTTGGTGACGACCAGGAATCCCTCAATCGTACAGCGGACAAGATCGTGGCCACCATCAGCACCATCGAAGGGGCCGAAGACGTCTACACCCCACGCAATGAAGGTGCACAGTATTACCGACTGGTGATCGATCGCCTGGCCATCGGCCGCCTGGGCCTGGATGTAGACAGCCTGGAGGCCACGCTACGTGCCCAGATCGAAGGTCTGCAACTCGGCACCATTTACAAGGGTAGTCGTCGCATCCCGCTGGTACTACGTGGGCAGGATGAACTGCGCGACTCCCCGGCCAGCTTTGCGGCCCAGCACATCGTGCTGCCCGATGGCAGTCGCGCTCATCTGGAAGACCTGGTTCAACTCGAGCGTACCGAGGGACCGGTATCGGTTAACCGGGAAGGCGGTAAGCGTATGGCCGTTGTCATTGCCAATGTCTCGGGCCGTGATCTCGTTGGATTTGTCGAAGAAGCCAGGCAGGGCGTGACAGATGGAGTCAAGCTACCTACCGGTTATTATCTGGAATGGGGGGGCGAGTTTGAGAACCAGCAGCGTGCGGCTACACGGCTGTCGATCGTCGTGCCGGTCGCATTGGGGTTGATTTTCCTGATCCTGTTTAGCACCTTCCGCTCGGTGCGCCAGGCCATCCTGGTCCTTAGCAATATTCCCCTGGCCATGATCGGCGGTATCGTCGGGCTGTGGCTAACGGGTGAATATCTGTCGGTACCGGCCTCTGTGGGCTTTATCGCCCTATTGGGTATTGCCGTACTCAACGGTGTGGTCATGCTGACCTACTTCAATCAGCTCAGGGTGCTGGGACTGTCGATGGACGAGGTCGTGTTTGAAGGTGCCCAACGTCGTCTACGGCCCGTCCTGATGACCGCAAGCATCGCCGCCTTTGGACTGATACCGCTACTCTTTGCCAGCGGCCCCGGATCGGAAATACAAAAGCCCCTGGCCATCGTTGTAGTGGGTGGTCTGGTGTCATCGACCCTGTTGACCCTGATTCTCCTGCCCATACTGTATCGCCGCTTTGGCGCCAACCCCAGGGAGGCCTGATATGGAACCCATCTGCCTGCTCTCCATCGTCATTTCACCCGCCATAGAGGATACGATTGTGGACTGGCTCCTGGACCGTAATGAGATCTCTGGATTTACCAGTTCGCCCATCTACGGCCATGGCAGCTCGGCTCATTCATTATCCATCCAGGAACAGGTCGCGGGCAGGAAGAAACAGGTCCTGTTCCAGATCCACATGCCTTCGGCTCAGGCACAGGCCGTGCTGAAGGATTTAAAACAGGAATTCCAGGGCAGCGGCATCCATTACTGGATTATGCCTCTTTCGGATGCCGGCCACCTGGATTAAAGATCCTCGTCTCTTAGGCCTGATCATATCCGGCCCTTAACTCAACGCTATCGGGTCAGCTAGCAGGTGTGTGATATAACGCACCTGCTGTGTTATATCACAAATTATATTTGCTAAATCAAGATGTTATATTTCCCCACATAAAATCTAGTAATAACTGGGGCAATTGATATGAATAAGACACTGGTCGTGGGACTGCTTGGCCTGGCCTCTTCCGTAGCGATGGCACAGGAGACCACAAAAATACCTAATATCATCGTCTTCGGCGTCCAGGAAACGGCACCGAATGAATCCGAACTATTACCCGAAGAAGTACCCAGAATCCCAGCCGATGGCGGTGATCTGTTACGCGAGGCACTGGGAGTCGATGCAGGCCGTATGGGCGGGCATGGCCTGGATCCGGTGATTCGTGGCCAGGGCGAGACACGCGTCAACATCATTCTCGATGGCGCCTATGTCCACGGCGGCTGTCCCAATCGTATGGACCCACCCTCTTCCTATGCCGCCCTTGAGACCTACGAACAGGTCACCATCCTGAAAGGAGTTCAGACACTGTTATATGGTGGCGGTGGTAGTGGTGGTACGGTCCTGTTTGACCGTAATACCCAGGCACCTGAGGATGACATCGATATTCGATACGGCGTGGGTGGCAGCAGCAATGGACTCCGCTACGAGGCCTTTGGTGATATGACCCTGGGCAACGACACCATGTATGTTCGTGCCATTGCCAGTACCAAGGATGCGAATAACTATATCGATGGATCTGGTGATGAGGTCCGCTCTGCATATCACAACAGGAATGGAAATTTCATCTTTGGTGTCACGCCGGGTGAAGATAACGGCTTCGAACTGTCCTACGAAAATGACCAGACCACCGATGCCCTGTATGCCGGTGCGGGAATGGATAGCCCGTATTCAAAGGCCAAGACCTGGCGCCTGAAATACAATAATGACTCGGCCCGTGGCGCCTATGCCGGGTTAAGCTTTGAGGCCTATAACGCCAACGTCGATCACCTGATGGATAACTACTCCCTCAGGGATAAGCCTGCCGGAAAACCATTCGCTCGCGCACCCTCTACGACCGATACCAAGGGTGGACGCCTGTTGGTCGATCTGGATACTAGTGGCTGGGGCTTTACACTGGGCCTGGATGTACAGAACGTAGATCGCGATGCGACTCGTTATGTGGGCATGATGGAAAGCAATGTGAACATGGTGAACTCCTATCTGTGGCCGGGTGCCGTGCTGGATCAGACCGGTTTCACTATCGAAGGTGAACATTCCCTGAACAGCAGGAGCCTGATTAAGGCCGGCCTGCGCTATGACTATGTCACCTACGATGCGACCAAGGCCAACCTGAACCCACCACCCATGGGCATGATGGACCCAATGAGCCCGAATCAGCTTTATACCGCTTATTACGGTACCCAGGCCGAAAAGGGTCATGAAAATAACCTTGGCTTCCTGTTCCGTTATGAACGCGACCTGGTCTCCAATACACGTATGTTCACGGGTATCAGCCGCAGTATGCGTACCGCCGATGCGACCGAGCGCTACATAGCCTCGAATGGCGCCGTTGATCCAACAACCGGAATTTCTCAGGCCTGGGTCGGTAATCCGGACCTGGATCCGGAGGCCCACCATCAGATCGACTTCGGCATGAACTGGGGTGTTGCCCGTTATCAGGCCAGCGGCGTCATCTTTGCCGACTTTGTCAACAACTACATCCTGCGCGACCGCGCCCATGGCCAGGAAGATATCCTGCTGTCCAACAACGCCGTGGTCTACCGCAATGTGGATGCTCGTCTCTATGGTATTGAGCTGGAAGGCGGCATTGCCCTTGCCCAGCAATTACGCCTGAGCGGTGATGCGGCCTACGTCTATTCCCAGAACATCACGGACGACCGAGCCATCGGCAAGACGCCACCTCTGCAGGGACAGATCGCCCTGGATTATTCACCCGGTTCAC
>JANTGN010000034.1 GCA_024762895.1 Thiotrichales bacterium | reverse complement strand
CGGGCATGTGGGCAACCCAGTTTGGTACCTATAACTGGGCCGCGCACGGTGGTTTCTGCTCCGTGAATATGGCCGCCGGTGGTCTTTACACCATGGGTCATGCCTTCTGGGAGTTCGGTGACCCTGACTGGGAGCGTACCAAATACTTCATGATGTGGGGTGTGGCTGAAGATCATGCCTCCAACCCGATCAAGATAGGTCTGGAAAAGCTCAAGCGCCGTGGTGGCAAGTTCGTTACCATCAACCCCGTGCGCACGGGCTACCAGGCCATCGCCGACGAGTGGGTGGGCATCCGCCCCGGTACCGATGCCATGCTGGCCCTGTCCATGCTGCATGTCCTGCTCAAAAACGATCAGTTCGACTGGGAATTCCTGGTCCGCTACACCAATTCCATCCAGCTGGTCGTACATACCCCCGGCAAGCAGGGTGACGGCCTGATACTGCGTGATGATGAGGGAAAACCTCTGTGCTGGGATCTGGAGAAGGAAGACTTCGTCGATGCCACCCAGATCGATATCAAGCCGGCCCTGTTTGGTGAATACACCGCCAAGGACGGTCGTCCGGTCAAGACCGTGATGACCATGCTGGTCGAGAAATACCTCGACGATCAGTATGCCCCGGAAAACGCCGAGAAGGTGACCGGCGTACCTGCCGAACAGATCGAACGTATGGCCCTGGAAATGGCACATGTGGCCTTCAAGGAATCCATAGAGCTGGATATCGAGTGGACCGATGCCTACGGTCGAAAGCACGACAAGGTCATCGGTCGTCCGGTCTCTATGCACGCCATGCGCGGCATCTCTGCGCACTCCAATGGCTTCCAGGCCTGTCGCGCCATCCATCTGGTGCAGATCATGCTTGGCTCCATTGACTGCCCCGGTGGCCATCTGGCCAAGCCGCCTTATCCCAAGCACATTCCGCCCGGGATCAAGCCGGCCAAGGAATGCGCACCCAACACCCCGCTCAAGTCGCCACCGCTGGGCTTCCCGACTGCACCGGAAGACCTGGTCATCGATGACGACGGCAATCCCCTGCGGCTCGATAAGGCCTATTCCTGGGATGCGCCCCTGGCCAACCATGGTTTGATGCACATGGTTATCACCAATGCCGTCAAGGGCGATCCTTACCCCATCGACACCATGCTCTTCTTCATGGCCAATATGTCCTGGAACTCGACCATGAACACGGCCGAGATCATGAAGATGCTGGTCGAGAAGGACGACAGCGGTGAATATAAAATTCCCTTCCTGGTCGTCTCCGACGCCTACCATGCCGAGATCGTCAACTACGCCGACCTGGTATTACCGGACACCACCTATCTGGAACGCCACGACACCATCTCCATGCTGGACCGTCCCATTTCTGAGCCCGATACAGCGGCTGACTCAATCCGTCATCCGATCCTGGAAGCGGACCGTGATGTCAAGCCCTGGCAGGAGGTTCTGGTTGAGATCGCCTCGCGTCTTAAGTTCCCTGCCTTTACCAGGGAAGACGGTTCGCGCAAGTTTGAGGACTATAAGGACTTTATTGTCAATTTCGAAAAAGAACCCGGCATCGGTTTCCTGTCCGGATGGCGTCTCGATGATGACGGCAACGAGGTCCATCTGCGCGGTAAGCCCAACCCCAAACAATGGGACCGCTATAAGGAGAACCAGTCGTTCTTCGCGCATCACCTCAAGCCAAACGAGCAATTCTACCGTTTCTGCAACAAGGATTACCTGGAACTGGCTAACCATGCCGGCTGGGTCCATGGTCATGACCCGATTGTTATGGAGCTATACTCCGAGACCCTGCAGAAATTTCATCTCGCGGGTCAGGGCCTGTATGACGGTCCACAGCCCAGCAGGCCTGAACACAAGGAGCGCCTGGTCAACTACTTCACGCCCCTGCCCGAATTCTACAAGCCGCTGGAGCAGTGCCGTATCAATGAGGACGAGTATCCGTTCCATGCTGTTAACCAGCGTCCCATGTTCATGTATCACTCATGGGATTCCCAGAACACCTGGCTACGCCAGATCATGGCTCAGAACTTCATGTATATGAACCGTGAACAGGGCGAATCCATGGGTATCGAGGACAAGTCCTGGGTATGGGTCGAGTCACATAACGGCAAGATTCGCGTACAGGTCAAGCTCATGGAAGGCTGTGAGCCCAACACCGTCTGGACCTGGAATGCAATCGGTAAGCAGTCCGGCGCCTGGAAGCTGTCCGCTGATGCCAACGAGTCTCAGGATGGCTTCCTGATGAACCACCTGATCTCCGAGTTGTTGCCAAAGAAGGGTGACGCAGTTGATAACATCACCAACTCCGACCCCGTCACGGGTCAGGCGGCCTGGTATGACCTGCGCGTCAAGATCACACCGGCGGCCCCTGGAGAGACTGGCAGCTGGCCACAGTTTGATACCCTTAAGCCCTTGCCTGGCATGAGCCCTGCTCCTGAGGTTGTGCGTTACCACTCCCATGAAGCAGTCCACCTCAACCGCGATCTGAGCGACATTCTCACCCGTGGTGAGAAGTGGCGCGAAGAATAAGCGTACGTAACGGAATAAACAGGAGATAAAGATGCGTTTAGGTCTCGTTATCGATCTGGATACCTGCGTGGGCTGTCACGGTTGTGCCGTAGCCTGTAAGCAGTGGAATACCTCCGGTACCACCGGTCCCCTGACGGATTACCGCCCCTATGGCCGTAATCCCAGTGGCGTGTGGTTCAACCGTATCCGCCATTATGAAGTTGGGGACTACCCCAATAATAAGACGATCAACTTCCCCATGTCGTGCATGCATTGCGATGATGCCGACTGTGTCACCGTCTGCCCGACCGGTGCTTCCTACAAGCGTAAGGAAGACGGTATCGTGCTGGTGGATCAGGACAAGTGCATGGGCTGTAACTATTGCTCATGGGCCTGCCCCTACGGTGCTCGCGAACTGGATCGTGAAGCCGGTGTCATGAAGAAGTGTACTCTTTGTGTTGACCGTATTTACGATGAGACACTGGATGAGATTGATCGTAAGCCGGCCTGTGTTATTACCTGTCCGGCCCATGCCCGTTATTTCGGTGATTTTGATGATCCTAATTCAGAGGTCAGCCAGCTGGTTCGTGATCGCGCCGGTTACAAGTTGATGCCTGAGGTGGGTTACAACCCGACTAACACCTATCTCCCGCCGCGTCTGACGCGTCCCATCCCGACCGATGATGTCCGTAAGGACAGTCTCATGACCAAGGTCAAGGATTGGACGAACAAGACCATTACGCGTTAAGTAAAGAGGAGATTAAACATGCATCCTGCATTATCCGTCATTATCTTCACCGTCAGTTCAGGGGCCGGTTACGGTCTTCTGATGCTGCTCATCGGCCTGCATATCTTCGGCTTTCTGCCCGATATGAGCGAGAATGAACTGCTGACCGGCGGTATTATCGGCCTGGGTCTGGTGACCTTTGGCCTGATGTCATCCACCTTTCACCTGGCCAACCCGAAGAATGCCTGGCGTGCCTTTAGCCGCTTCCGTACCTCCTGGTTATCACGCGAAGGCCTGTTCGCCGTCCTGGTCTATCCCTTTGCCCTGCTGTACCTGTTTGGTATCTGGAATAGCGGTGTCGAGCTGAATGCCTTCATTCAGGTCACGGGTTTTATCACCATCGTCCTGTCACTACTGACCGTGTTCAGCACGGGCATGATCTATGGTTGCCTGAAGACTATTCGTCAGTGGAATTCGGCCCTGACACCAGCCAATTACATCCTGCTGGGCCTGGCGCTGGGCGCAATGCTGCTGGTGGCCTTGCGTGTTAGCTTTAACGGCGAGGTGGGCCTGGTGGCAAGCCTGACCCTGGTTGTTCTGGATATCGCCCTGATTGCCAAGGCCATCTATTATTTCTGGATTCGCCGTGTGACCGGTCCGACCATGAACACCGCGACCGGCTTTACCCGTGCCAATGTGCGTTTGCTGGACGTGGGGCATACCGCTGGTACCTTTCTGACTGAAGAATTTGGCTATATCCCTGCCCAGGGCACCGTGACCCTGTTCAAGGTGCTGGTCTTTGTGCTGGGTTTCATCGTACCTGGTGTGATCGTGTTTGGCATGACGGGTGGCGATGCCACTTCGGCTATGGCCTGGGTTGCCCTGGTCTCTGCCTTCCTGGGTATAGGTCTGGAACGCTGGTTGTTCTTTGCTGAGGCGCGACACGTGGTTAACCTGTATCACGGTGCTCAGAACACCTGATATTGGTTCAGCGATCAGTAGATTGGAAAACGCCCGCTAATAAGTGGGCGTTTTTTTACCCTGCGGGTCGGGTTTGATTCGTTATCAGCTTAGTGATCCAGGCAGAAGAGTCGATTCCATTTTCACTCAGGCATAAAAAAGCCCCTCTTCAGAGGGGCTTTTCTGATCAGGCCAGAATACTATTTTGATTTTTTCCTGCCCACCTTTTTCTTGATGGTCTTCTTGGTCTTCTTACCGGTAATCTTATCAGGCAGTCGACCCGTCAGGCCTTTTTTGATGTCGTCCTGCAGCTTTGCGATTCGTTTTTCAGCGACAGCAAGCTTTTTCTCCCAGCGGGCCTCGGCCTTTGCCAGGCGAGCGCTCGCCTGATTGACGATCCGGGCAGCGCTCGCCTTATATTTGTCGATCGCCTGGATTTCCATATCCAGTAGTTTGTGCGTCAGGTGCTGTGCGGCCTCATGGCTGAGTGGTTTGCTGGGGCGGCGGGCTGTAGTTTTCCTGGATACACGTTTTTTGGTTGCTGCTTTTTTGGTGGCGGTTTTGGGTTTGGCATTCGCGACAGTCTTAGGCTTGGGCGCTGTTTTTTTCTTGGTGGCTGACTTTTTGGATGCTGCCTTTTTAAGGCTTGCACCCTTTTTAACGGCCGGTTTGGTCTTCCTGGCCGTCTTTTTGGGCTGAGGCTTTACCTCGATGGCGGCCTGCTCCTCAGGTTCGGGCAGTTTTCTGGGTTCCTCGGGTCTGGGCAGTTTTTCCTCGGCCCTGGGTGCTGGCAGCTTGGGTTCTGCCTCAGGCATCTGCTGATCGATGATCTGAGATACCTGCCGGAAGATTTCCTTGATATCGCCTTCACCGTTGATGGTCTTCAGGCGTTTAGAATTGCCATAATATTCGATCAGAGGACGGGTCTGAGCATCGTACACCCGGAGGCGATTTCCAATGGTCTCTTCATTGTCGTCGGCGCGGTGGTGCAGGTCGCCACCACAGAAATCACATTCGCCATCCAGGCTGGGCGGGTTGGTGTAGATATTGAAGACGGCGCCACAGGATGTGCAGGTCAGGCGACCGGTCAGACGCTGCATCAGAATGTCATAATCGACATCGATCAACAGTGCCAGATCCAGGGGCTGATGCATATCAGTGAGTAGTTTGTCCAGTGCCTCTGCCTGTGCTTCGTTGCGTGGGAAGCCATCCAGGATGAAACCGGGCTTGGCATCGGGCTCGGCCAGGCGTTCTCGTATCATGCCAAGTACCAGGGCGTCGGGTACGAGTTGGCCGGCATCCATAAACTGTTTGGCCTTAACTCCCAGTTCAGTACCTGCTTTTACGGCGTTTCGTAATAAGTCACCGGTGGAGATCTGAGGGATTTTGTAGCGTTCGACCAGGAATTTAGCTTGTGTTCCTTTGCCGGAGCCCGGCGCGCCAAGCAGTACGAGTCTCATGTTTAATCCTGCCTTGTGTCGGTAGTTGATTCGGGGACTAGGAATAAATAAACCTTTAAGTGTGCGGAGTTTTATACTCTCTCGCCCCATCCTTTACAAGGGGGGGAATCAATTGTCTGAAGGCTTGTCATACAAGGTTAGCTGCATAAGAGCGAAGTCAGTATAATGAAGCTATTTGACCGCAGGCTTTTTTGAGGAATTATTCATGATCGTTGACAAGCTGAGTGCAGGGAAAAGCGTCCCTGATGAAATTAACGTCATTATCGAGATACCGGCCAACGCAGCGCCTGTAGTGAAGTATGAGATGGACAAGGAAACCGGCGCGATGTTTGTCGATCGCTTCGTGAATTCGGCGATGTACTATCCCTGTAACTATGGTTTCGTACCTCATACCCTGTCTGAAGATGGCGATCCGGTTGATGTGCTGGTGGTAACCCCTGAGCCCTTGATCGTGGGTTGTGTGATCACCTGTCGTCCACTGGGTATGCTGAAGATGACGGATGAAAAGGGCCCCGATGCCAAGATCATCGCGGTGCCGACCAGTGATGTCACCAAGATCTACGATGATGTCAGGACCAGTGCGGATCTGCCTCAGGACCTCATGGCCCAGATTGGTCATTTCTTCGAGCAGTACAAGGCCCTGGAAGCCGGTAAGTGGGTCAAGGTCGATGGCTGGGGTGATATCGACGAGGCGCGCCAGGAAGTCATGGATAGCATTGAGCGATATGCGGGTTAAACCCACGATACCAGTCTATCTAAAGGGATGTGCGCAAGGCGCATCCCTGATTTTTACTGCAGACTGACGGGGTCTGGCTAAGGTGGCAAGACGCCAGGCGATCAAGAATCATGAGCTCGAAAAGACCATGCTGCGTCATCGAGTGTTTTTTGCCGCATTTTTCGTGGTCCTGGCCTTGTCGGCGGTCCTGGCTAGGTTAATCCATCTGCAGGTGCTCAATCATGAGCACTACATTACCCTGTCGACAAATAACCGAGTCCGCCTGGAGGCCATTGCCCCCCCTCGGGGTATGATCTATGACCGTCATGGCGTGCTGTTGGCGGATAATCGACCCAATTATATCCTGGAATTGACACCCTCCGGTGTCGAAGACATGGAGAAAACCCTGGAACGTCTGGGGGATGTGATCAAGATCAGCGAACTTGATCTCAGGCGTTTCAAGAGGGCGCTGCGTCGAAGCAGCAGCTATCAACCGGTTCCGTTGCGATTTAATCTGAGTGATGAGGATGTGGCACGTTTTGCTGTCGAGAGACATCACTTTCCCGGGGTGGATATAGAGGCCCGACTGGGTCGCTCCTATCCACTGCATGGAACGATGGCCCATGTCCTGGGTTATGTGGGCCGTATCGATGACAAAGATCTGGCCCGGGTCGATAAGACCGACTACAAGGGCACCACGCATATTGGCAAGATTGGCCTGGAGCGTTATTACGAGGAAACCCTGCATGGCCACGTTGGTTTCCAGCAGGTTGAGGCCAATGCCCAGGGGCGACGCTTGAGGGTATTGGAGCGGCAGTCGCCAGAGGCAGGCAAAGACCTGGTGCTGGGCATTGATGCAGGCCTGCAGGCGGTGGCCGAGGCCGCCATGGCGGGTCATACGGGTTCTGTGGTCGCGATTGACCCCCGTAATGGTGATGTGCTGGCAATGGTCAGTATGCCCAAGTTTGATCCGAACCTATTCGTGAATGGTATTTCCAGCAAAGATTACAATCGCCTGCGTGATGATCCCGACCAGCCGTTATTTAACCGTAGCCTGACTGGTCAGTATCCACCCGGATCTACGATCAAACCCCTGATGGGGCTGGCTGGCCTCGAGTATCAGGTGACCTGGGCCGGAAAGACCATGTATGCCGGTCCTTACTACATGCTCAAGAATGACGAGCGGAAATATCGTGACTGGAAAAAGACGGGGCATGGCATCGTGAACCTGGACAAGGCGATTACCCAGTCCTGTGATGTCTATTTTTATGATCTGGCCTTTAAGCTTGGTATTGATCGTATACATCCGTTTATGGCGCAGTTTGGTCTGGGGGAGCGTATGGGCATCGATAGTACCGGTGAGGCCCCGGGCTTACTGCCTTCGAGACAATGGAAACGACGTACGCGTAATCAACCATGGTATCCGGGGGAGACTCTCATCGCAGGTATTGGGCAAGGTTATATGTTGACCACCCCGCTGCAACTGGCCTCGATGACCGGGGCCATTGCAACGCGTGGCAAACTAATGCGTCCACGACTGGTAAAGGGAATTCGCGATTCAAGAACAGGTGAGGTGGAGGCCCTTCCACCTGAGCAGGTGGGGGATATCAAGGTCAAGAATGACCTCTACTGGGATCAGGTCATCCGTCCCATGATTCATGTCATGACGCGTAAGAATGGCACCGGTTGGTGGCATGCCGGGCGGGGAGCTAAATATAGCATTGCGGGCAAGACCGGCACGGCGCAGGTCTTTGGCATCAAGCAGGATGAGGAATACGATGAGGAAACGATTGCACGTAAACTACGCGATCATGCCCTGTTTATCGCCTTCGCCCCGGTAAAGGATCCAAGGATTGCGATTGCGGTTATTGTGGAAAACGGAGGCCATGGAGGAGCAACTGCTGGCCCGATCACCCGAAAAATACTCGATTATTATCTGCTACAACGCCTTGGTATTGATAAGAAATCGTCAGGAAACAAGTCGTCATGAAAGACGCCGAACAGTCAGCCTATTACCTTGCCCGCGATATTATCCGTTTCCTGCATCTGGATGTCGTGCTTTTCCTGCTGCTGATCGTCCTGATCTCGGTGGGTCTGGTGATTCTTTACAGTGCCGGGGGTGAAAGCCAGGCACTATTATCTAATCAGGGCATACGCCTGGCAGTGGCCATGGCAGGTATGCTGGTCATCGCACAAATCCCCCCGGCCGTTTTAAGGCGCTGGTCGCCGTGGTTATATCTGGTCGGTCTGTGCTTTCTGCTGGCTGTGCTTCTGGCCGGAGAAATGGGGAAGGGGGCGCAGCGCTGGCTGGATCTTGGATTTATCCGGTTTCAGCCTTCAGAGATGATGAAGCTGGCCGTACCAATGATGGTGGCCTGGTATTTTGCGGACAGGCCACTGCCTCCCAGGGTGCATGAGTTACTGGTTTCCGGGCTGCTGGTAATCGTGCCTATGCTAATGATTGCCAAGCAACCAGACCTGGGTACGGCCCTGTTAGTGGGAAGCGCGGGTATCTTTGCGATCTTTTTCTCGGGTATCCGCTGGCGAATTCTGATTGGCCTGGGGGCTGCGGCCGTGGCCCTGGCCCCGGTACTCTGGCATTTTATGCATGAATATCAGCGTCAGCGTGTACTGACCCTGTTAAGTCCTGAAAGCGACCCCCTGGGGGCGGGGTATCACATTATTCAGTCCAAGATCGCGATTGGATCAGGTGGTATCTATGGTAAGGGCTGGCTTAATGGGACTCAGTCCCAGCTGGACTTTCTGCCCGAGCGGTCTACGGATTTTATTTTTGCCGTCTTTGGTGAGGAGTTCGGGTTGCTGGGAGCGGTGCTGCTCATAATGCTGTATGTCGCAATAATCTTTCGCGGACTTTATATCGCTGTTTATGCCCAGGACACTTTCTCACGCCTACTGGCAGGTAGTCTGAGCCTGACCTTTTTTGTTTATTTGTTTGTCAATACGGGTATGGTGATCGGATTGTTACCTGTTGTTGGCGTTCCTCTGCCCCTGGTCAGTTATGGGGGGACGTCACTAGTGACCTTGATGGCCGCCTTCGGTATGCTGATGTCCATACAATCTCATCGACGTTTACTGGTTCATTAACCTATGAAATGGATAACTAGCTTAGTTGTACTTCTGATGTGGCTTTCCAGTGGCCTGGCGCTGGCCGGGCAGGGGTATGCCGAGAGGCCGGAGGTCCAGGCCTTTATTGAAGAACAGGTCAAGGCGGCTGATTTTGATCCTGAGGAACTGCTGGCGGTATTTTCCAAGGCGGAAAAACAGCAGTCGATTATCGATGCCATTAGCAGTCCCGCGGAAGCAAAGCCCTGGTATCAGTATCGTAAGATCTTTCTGACGGAAAGCCGGACCCAGGGTGGGGCCGAGTTCTGGACCGAGCATGCGGATACCCTGGAGCGTGCGGCCCGGGATTTCGGCGTTTCACCTGAAATTATCGTGGCTATCATCGGTGTCGAGACCTTTTATGGTCGCAGGACCGGTAGCTACCAGGTCCTTAATGCGTTGGCTACGCTGGGTTTTGATTATCCACCTCGGGCCCGTTTTTTCCGAAAGGAGCTGGCCCAGTATCTGCTCCTGGCACGGGATGAAGAATGGGATATGATGAAACCCAAGGGGTCCTATGCCGGTGCCATGGGCATGGGGCAGTTCATACCCAGTAGTTACCGGGCCTATGCCGTGGATTTCAGCGGCGATGGCAAGCGTGATCTCTGGAACAGTGTGGATGCTATTGGCAGCGTGGCGAATTATTTCAAGCGCCATGGCTGGAAGCAGGGTGAGGGCGTGGCGGTTCCAGCCATTGCTACCAATCAGTCCGTTGAGCGCCTCAAAACCGATCTGAAACCGGCCTATGAGATGAAGAAGCTGCAGAGTCACGGCCTGAGGCCCAGCAGTCAACCGGATAGTCAGGGACCCTACTCGCTGGTTGCCCTGGAGCTTGAGAATGGCATGGAATACTGGATAGGGCAGAAGAACTTTTATGTCATCACCCGTTACAACCACAGTCCCCTGTATGCCATGGCGGTGTACCAGTTATCCCGGGAAATCAAACAACGGTATCAGCAAATGATGGCCAGCGATTCATGAGTCTGAGGCTGATATACCTTTCAATGCTGGCGTCCGTATTGTTGACGGCCTGTGGTGGGAGTCCGGTACGTGTGGGCTCCGATGGTATCAACCAGCGTGTGGATGTCAGCCACATCCCCGATGCCAAACCTCGATATGAGCCTCGTAGCAAGTATGGTAATCCCAGCTCCTATGTCGTGCATGGCAAGCGTTATTACGTTAAAAGCTCCAGCAAGGGCTATGTGAATCAGGGTATAGCCTCCTGGTATGGCAAGAAATTTCATGGCCGTCGAACCTCCAGTGGTGAGGCGTATGACATGTATGCCATGACGGCCGCGCATAAGACCCTGCCGCTGCCCACCTATGTTCAGGTCACCAATCTCAAGAATGGTCGAAAGATCGTGGTCAAGGTCAATGATCGTGGACCATTCCACCAGAACCGTATTATCGATTTGTCCTACGCGGCAGCAGAAAAGCTGGATATCGTGGGTCAGGGCACCGGATTTGTCGAGGTGCGGGCGTTAGATCCCGGTCAGTCAGGGACGCGCACGGCCTCAACACAGGCCAGGCCAAGGTCCGAACTCAGGCCGGTCTCGAGTGGGGGAGGTAATATCTTCATCCAGGTCGGGGCCTTTTCCGAGCGGAGTAATGCTGAGCGTCTGGTGGGGCGCATGCCGCGCACGCTCGGATCGGTCTTCATTCATGAGGGCTGGAATAGCCAGAATCGGGTCTACCGAGTCCGCATCGGCCCCATTGCCTCGGTAGACCAGGCCGATGGTCTGGCCGAGGTCATCGAAAGTCTCGGCGTCACGAATTATCATCTCGTGGTTGAATAAATCCCAAGTATCCCCATCTTGCTAAACACATAGGGTCGATCTTCAGCTCAATCCCTTGACTTGAGGCGATTCGACACTATTATTAGCACTCACTTACCTAGAGTGCTAACAGTATTTCAACCGAATTTAAGCAACAGGAGTTAATCCGATATGAATATCCGTCCTTTGCATGATCGCGTGATCATCAAGCGCATGGAAGAAGAACGTACCAGCCCCGGAGGCATCGTGATCCCTGATTCTGCGACCGAAAAGCCCAGCATGGGTGAGGTCATGGCCGTTGGTAATGGCAAGGTCATGGAAAATGGCGATGTGCGAGCCATGGACGTTAAGGTCGGCGATAAGGTTCTGTTCGGTCAGTATGCCGGCACTACCGTCAAGCATGAAGGCGAAGAATACCTCGTGATGCGCGAAGAAGACGTCATCGCGGTCATCGCTTAAGCCTACCATCAATAAATTAGATCAAAGGAAGTAACTCAATGTCAGCTAAAGAAGTTCAATTTGGTGATGACGCCCGCAGCAGAATGGTTAATGGCGTCAACATTCTGGCCAATGCCGTTAAGGTCACCCTGGGCCCCAAGGGGCGCAACGTGGTTCTGGACAAGGCCTTTGGTGCACCGACCGTGACTAAGGATGGTGTTTCCGTTGCAAAGGAAATCGAACTGGAAGACAAGTTCGAAAACATGGGTGCTCAGATGGTTAAAGAGGTTTCTTCTCAGACCTCCGATGTCGCTGGTGATGGTACCACCACCGCTACCGTTCTGGCCCAGGCCATTGTTCGCGAAGGTATGAAGGCCGTTGCCGCGGGCATGAACCCCATGGATCTCAAGCGCGGTATCGACAAGGCCGTGGCCAATGCGGTTGACCACCTGCAGTCTCTGTCTACTACCTGTGACGACACCAAGGCGATCGCCCAGGTGGGTTCTATCTCTGCCAACTCCGACACCTCTATCGGCGACATCATTGCCGAGGCGATGGAAAAGGTCGGTAAGGAAGGCGTCATCACCGTTGAGGAAGGTTCAGGCCTGACCAACGAGCTGGACGTGGTAGAGGGTATGCAGTTCGATCGTGGCTATCTGTCTCCTTACTTCGTCAACAAGCAGGACAATATGACTGCGGACCTCGAAAATCCCTTCATCCTGCTGTACGACAAGAAGATCTCTAACATCCGTGACCTGCTGCCTATCCTGGAAGGCGTTGCCAAGGCCGGTCGTCCCCTGATGATCATCGCCGAAGATGTTGAAGGTGAGGCCCTGGCTACCCTGGTGGTCAACAACATCCGCGGCATCGTCAAGGTCGCTGCGGTTAAGGCTCCTGGTTTTGGTGATCGTCGCAAGGCCATGCTGCAGGATATCGCCATTCTGACCGGTGGTCAGGTCATCTCTGAAGAAGTGGGTATGAGCCTAGAGAAGGCCACCCTGGATGACCTGGGTACAGCCAAACACGTCATTATCAGCAAGGAAAACACCACCGTTATCGATGGTGCCGGTGCCGCTGATGAGATCAAGAGCCGTGTCGAGCAGATTCGTACCCAGATGGAAGAAGCCACTTCTGACTACGACAAGGAAAAACTTCAGGAGCGTGTGGCCAAGCTGGCCGGCGGTGTTGCTGTGATCAAGGTGGGTGCCGCGACCGAAGTGGAAATGAAAGAGAAAAAGGCCCGTGTCGAAGATGCCCTGCATGCGACCCGAGCCGCTGTTGAAGAAGGTATCGTTCCTGGCGGTGGTGTGGCCCTGGTTCGCGCCATCGCGTCCATCGTTGACCTGAAGGGTGACAACCACGATCAGGATATCGGTATCAACATCGCCCGTCGCGCCATGGAAGAGCCACTGCGCCAGATCTGCGCCAATGCAGGTGATGAGTCCTCTGTTGTCCTGAACAACGTGGCTCAGAATACCGGTAACTACGGTTATAACGCTGCCAATGGTGAATACGGCGATATGGTTGAAATGGGTATCCTGGATCCTACCAAGGTGACCCGTTCTGCCCTGCAGAACGCAGCCTCTGTAGCCGGCCTTATTATTACTACCGAAGCCATGGTCGCTGAGATTCCTCAGGAAGCAGCAGCGCCAATGCCTGGTGGTGATATGGGCGGCATGGGCGGCATGGGCGGCATGATGTAATCGATTCGTCGATCATCTGCAGTTCGCAGCTCAGAAGGCCCCGCATATGCGGGGCCTTTTTTTGACTGGTGTTTACAGGCCGGATTGCAGCAAGGAAATGTCAGCTGCGGCAGGGGAGCTAAAATCGGCCGCCTCGAACAGATCCTGAACCTCGTTATAAAGATCGTTCTGCACGTTACGTACCCGACATGCTCCGGGCAACATCATGAAATAGCAGCCCCATGGCGTAATGATCGTCGGGCTCAGGATCGGTAAATAATTCAACCAGGAATCGTTGATTTTCTTCCTGTCTGAGGGTCATCGATCCAGTCGTAAATGGCCCGAGGGACTGGACACTATATGTGCATAGTCGCCAATGGTTAGATTAAGGGTTCGGTTGGGAAAGAGTTTTGAGGCCAGTGGCACCCGGCTGTTCGTCTCGCGGAACAGGAACAGGGCCGAAAAGACATCGGCGAAGTGTTCGGCCCGAACAGGCTCATAGTTTTTAAAACAGTGACCGATCTCATGATAGAGCGCCAGGGTCTCGAAGGCTGCCTGATCTTCGCTATAGGGGGTAAGCATAATCACTCAGGATGTTCAGGAAATTCTCCTCCATTACATGATCATCGAAACGACCTTCACTCATCACGAGGCAGGATAGACCGGCGTCGGGGTGCTGGATGGCAAACCCCTAGTCGTGACCTCCCGAGCAGGCTTCACGTATCCGCTCAAGCCATGTCTGGGTGTTAGCGCTGTCGGTCAGGCGTAATTTCCTGATCAGGACTTCGGCGGCCTCGGGTCCTGAAAATGCCTCGCGGGTGAGGTTGATAATGGGGTAGTCAAAATGTCGAGACAACTGATGGCGGGTTGTGGAGATGTTGGCAGTGTTCGACAGATAGGGCTTAGTGGAGAGCGTTCGGACGTTGCCTGGGTAAAGAGGGGAAGGCAGAGCACAGGAAGAGTATTTGCAGGGCCTTTTCTATGGCAGCTTTATGCCTACCCCCTCCTGGAATATGACACTTTTATTAAAGGTTAATTGAAGTTTTCATTAAATACGGTGTCTAAACGGCCATAAAAGCGGGAATAAGTGGCTAATCGTATGCGTTTTGGGAGAAATCCTAGTAAAATAGATCCCTTTTTCACAATTCAGGGGAAAAGGTATGAGTAAGCCTTTGGTGGGTGTGGTGATGGGCAGTAACAGCGACTGGCCGGTCATGCTGCATGCTGTCAATCAGCTCAAGGCCCTGGGCATACCCCATGAATACAGGGTCGTTTCGGCACACCGTACCCCGGATCTCCTGTTTGAATATGCAGAAACCGCACAGGAGAGGGGCCTGCAATGCATCATTGCCGGAGCGGGTGGCGCGGCCCATCTGCCGGGCATGCTGGCATCTAAAACCACGATTCCCGTGCTGGGCGTGCCCGTTCCTTCTCGTTATCTAAAAGGGCAGGACTCCTTGCTATCGATTGTCCAGATGCCAAAGGGCATTCCGGTGGCCACGTTTGCGATCGGAGAGGCCGGTGCGGCAAACGCCGGTTTGTTTGCTGCCGCCATGCTGGCGAATGAGGATGAGGCTGTGAACCAGTCTTTGCAGCAGTTCCGTGAGCAACAGCGTGAGGCGGTATTCGCCATGCAGTTACCTCCCGAGGAGTAGTTGGTGATCTTACCAGGTGCGACACTAGGTATGTTGGGCGGCGGTCAGCTGGGTCGCATGTTCACGATCGCTGCGCGCACCATGGGTTACCGAGTCATCGTGCTGGACCCCAATTCCGACAGTCCTGCCGGGCGGTTGGCGGATGAGCACCTGCATGCCGCCTATCAGGATGAGTGGGCCCTGGAGCAGTTGGGTAAATCCTGCGATGTGATTACCGCGGAGTTTGAGAATGTCCCCGCAGATACACTTCAGAAACTGACGGAATACTGTCCGGTGCGCCCTTCCGCCCAAGCCCTGGAACTGTCGCAGAACCGCATACGCGAAAAGAACTTTATCCATGAAGCAGGGCTTGAAACGGCCCCATTTTTTGCCATTCACGAAGAATCCGAAATCGAGCAGGCCTTTCGGGCCCTGGGTGACACGGCTATTCTCAAGCGTGCGGCCTTTGGTTATGACGGTAAGGGGCAGCATGTGGTTACCAGCATGGCCGAGGCGCAGGCGGCTTTTCATGCAATGGATGGTGTGCCCTGCGTGCTGGAGGACAGGGTCGATCTGGCCCTGGAGATCTCTGTGGTGGTCGCGCGAGGTGTGGAGGGGGATGTACAGTGTTATCCCGTGGCAGAAAATATTCATGTGAACGGAATTCTTGATCAGAGTATCGTGCCTGCGCGTATCGACTCTACACAGGCAGATCGTGCCCGTGAGATCGCTATGAATCTGGCGGATGCCCTGGATTTTTGCGGTGTGATGGCGGTTGAGTTTTTTGTGACGAAGTCTGGTGATCTGCTGGTCAATGAAATAGCCCCCCGGCCACATAACAGTGGTCACTATACCCTGGATGCCTGTGTGACCTCGCAGTTCGAGCAGCAGGTGCGCATGGTCTGTGGGCTGCCTTTTGGCGATACCAGCCTGATGTCACCAGTGGTGATGGTCAACCTGCTTGGTGATATCTGGGGTGATTCCAGTCCGCCCTGGCAAGGCCTTTTGGAATACCCCTCGGCGAAACTCCATCTCTATGGAAAATGTGAGGCCAGGCCCGGACGAAAAATGGGCCACTACTGTGTCCTTGCCGAAGACCAGGAAATGGCCCTGGAGCAGGCCAAATCCATCATGAAGGCCCTCGTTTCATAACCATGGACCGTAACGAGTATCTGAAAAAGATTCGTGAAGATCAGCAAATCAGCGCTGAGCTCTGTGGTCGGGAGTTTCACTTTCGCACCACCTGGGGACTATTCTCACCCAAAGACATCGATGAAGGCACGCGCCTGCTGCTGGACTACATCAAGGTCTCTGCAACAGATAACTGTCTGGATCTGGGTTGCGGATATGGGCCGATCGGGCTGACATTGGCCCATCTGGCCCCCCAGGGGCAGACCCTGATGGTAGATAAGGACTTTGTCGCCGTCGAATATACCTGTAAAAATATCGATCTAAATCATATAGATAATGCCGAGGCCATGCTCAGTAATGCCTTCTCCGATATCGGGGAGCGGGCATTTGATTTGATCGCATCGAATATCCCGGCCAAGGTGGGCAAGGAGATGCTGGCCATTATTATTCAGGATGCCTTTGATCATCTCAGTCCTGGTGGACGGTTTTATGTCGTCAGTATCCATGGCCTGCGGCAGCTCTTTAAGCGTGAATTTAATACTGTGTTTGGTAACTATACAAAGGTCAAACAGGGTAAGAACTACACCATATCGATGGCGGAAAAGCCTTCAGATTGAGCGGACGCAATGTGCTGGCAGAGCAGTGCGCTTAAACTGCGTTGCCTGATAATGATGATGGAAGAAAGGCCGTGAATATCACAAATAATCAGCTCCTGGGTGACCTGGTGGTAGTCTCCGTGGCCCTCTACCTGGTTGTCCTCGCACTGGCCCTGTGGACAGCGCCATGGAGGCGCCTGCTCGATTCCTCCTATTTGCATGTGTTTCTTGGGGCCACCGTTATTCTGATGGCCCTGTGGAAGATGCGTGCCGGGGTCTCGCCGGGTCTGGATCTGCATTTTCTGGGCATAACCACCCTGACCCTGATGTTCGGCTGGCAGATGGCCGTGATCGGGTCGGGCCTGGTACTGGCCGGGGTCAGTCTGTATACCGC
>JANTGN010000033.1 GCA_024762895.1 Thiotrichales bacterium | reverse complement strand
CGGCGTGGATGGGATGGACATGATCGGAAGGGATGGGGACCTGTTCGGTGAGGGTGCGTGCCGCCATGACACTGTTTCTTTCCGGGTCATCGGCGGGCAGGCAGCGCTCGTCGCCGAGGTAGACATGCCAGTGGCTCCAGTCGCTTTCCGATTGAGCGAGTAATCCATAGCAGCGTTCGGGGGTTGTGCCACCGGCCAGTACGATGCTGAAACGGCCACGTGCCTCGATGGCGTCCCGGGCGATGTTTAAGATTTCATTACAGGCACGGCGCGCCACGGCCTCGGCATTCTCAAATACGATCCATTCCATGGTTAGTTATCTTCAAGCCCCAGGTTATGACGCCAGCGGTGTTCCTCTTTTTCAAACAGGCGCCGGCTCTCCTGCGGTCCCCAGCTACCGGCCGGATAGGTCTGGATAAAGTCGCGTTCCGTGGCCCACAGGCGCAGGACCGGGTCCACTACTCGCCATGCATACTCGACCTCGTCATAACGCAGGAACAGGGAACGGTCACCATCGATGACATCCAGCAGGAGTTCTTCATAGGCATCCGTCATCGGTTCGTCGGCACTGCGCAGGCTGGCATCGAGGCTGGTCTGACGGGTGCGCATCTCAAGGCCTGGTTCCTTAACGGTCATCTCCATGCGCAGGCAGTCGGGCTGGATGCCCAGCAATACCCAGTTTTGCTGGATCTGTTCCACCTGGGTATCGCGGAAAAACTGCTGTGGGGGATGTCGAAAACAGATGGAGATCATCGACTGCTGCCGTGCCATGCGTTTGCCCGTGCGTAGATAAATGGGCACACCACGCCAGCGCCAGTTATCGATATAGAGTTTGAGCGCGGCATAGGTCTCGGTCACGCTGTCCTTGGGCACGTTGTCTTCATTGAGGTAACTCACTACACGCTGACCGTCGATCTGGCCTTCTCCATACTGGGCACGAAAGGCATGGGCATGCACCGAGTTGGGCGAGATAGGACGGACGGATTTGAGGACCTTTACCTTTTCGTCCCTGAGGGCCTCCGCCTCCATGGCCACGGGGGGTTCCATCGTGACCAGGGTGAGCAGCTGGAGCAGGTGACTCTGGATCATGTCGCGCATGGCGCCCGTGCCGTCATAAAAATTGGCGCGGCTGCCCACGCCCAGGGTCTCGGAATGGGTGATCTGGATGTGGTCGATGTAATTACGGTTCCAGAGCGGTTCCATCATGGTATTGGCAAAGCGGAATACGAGGACATTCTGCACCGTTCCCTTACCGAGATAGTGATCAATTCGATAGACCTGGTCTTCACGAAGATAACGGCCAATACGCCGTTGCAGGGCCTGAGCGCTCTCCAGGTCATAGCCAAATGGTTTCTCGATCACGACCCGCCGCCAGCCATGGGTCTCATCCAGGAGTTGAGCATTATTCAGGGACTCGATGACGACCCCGAATTCTGTCGGGCTGATGGCCATGTAATAGGCGATATTGCTTGGGAACTCGCTATGTTGTTCCAAATAGCTATGGAGCTTCGTGTACATAACCGTCTGAGTCAGATCACCCCTGAAATAGTCAATCCGTTCGGCAAACTTCTGAAAAACGGTTCCATCCAGGTCTTCCTTAAGCTTCTGATCAATCCAGTCCCTGGCCTCATCAATAAAATGCTGACTGTCCCAGTCACGCCGTCCCAGGGCCAGAATGCGGGTGCCCTCGGGCAGTTTGCCGGCACGTTCCAGATGATACAGGGCCGGCATGAGCTTGACCCTTGAGAGATTGCCGGTGGCCCCAAAGATCACATAGGTGCAGGATTCGGTCATGGGTGGTTCCTTTTTCGCAGGGATCGCTTAACCAGGGCGGAGCAGTGCATAGAGTCGTCCTTGTTCAGGCCTGATAGGTCGATGAGACGGCTGGGCCGCCGGAGCCTATCCAGTCGGTATGAAAGAACTCTCCCCGAGGCTGGTCGATGCGCTCGTAGGTATGGGCGCCAAAATAATCCCGTTGTGCCTGCAACAGATTGGCGGGTAATCGATTGCTGCGATAACCATCAAAAAAGGCCAGGGCCGAACTGAAGGTCGGCAGGGGGATGCCGAGCTCGACTCCCAGTTTGATGGCCTTTCGCCACCCCGTCTCTGATGACCTGATGGCCTCGATGAAAAAGTCATCCATCAACAGGTTCTGAAGATTCGGGTTTTTGGAATAGGCCTGTTTGATATCACCCAGAAACCGGCTTCGAATAATGCAGCCACCGCGCCACATCAGTGCAATGTCACCATAATTGAGCACCCAGCCATAGGTGGTCGCGGCCTCACGCATGAGCATATAACCCTGGGCATAGGAGATGATCTTTGAGGCATAGAGTGCATCATGGATCGCCTCGACGATCGCATCAGGATCTCCATCGAACACGCTGGTGGGTGGGGCGTATTGGGTGCTGGCCAGTTCTCGCTCTTCTTTTAATGAAGATAAAAATCGGGCAAACACCGCTTCACCGATGAGGGATAAGGGAATGCCCAGTTCCATGGCATTGATGCCGGTCCATTTACCCGTGCCTTTCTGACCCGCGGTATCCAGGATCTTATCCAGAAGAGGGGCGCCATCCTCATCCCGAACGCCGAGGATATTCGCGGTAATTTCAATCAGATAGGAGTCGAGTACACCCTGGTTCCATTGTTGAAAGATGGACTGTATCTTATCGATCGATAGCCCCAGTCCTTCACGCATTAAATGGTAGGCCTCGCTGATGAGCTGCATATCACCATATTCGATACCGTTATGGACCATCTTGACGTAATGCCCGGCACCGGCAGGACCTACCCACTGACAACAGGGTTCGCCATCGACCTTGGCCGCAATGGACTGCAGTATGGGTTTGATCTCTGGCCAGGCCTTATCATTACCGCCCGGCATGATGGAGGGCCCATGACGCGCGCCTTCCTCGCCACCGGATATACCGCAGCCGACAAAACGAAGATCTTTCTGACTTAGGTCATGAAACCGGCGGTTGGAATCGGTAAAGCGTGAATTGCCCCCATCCAGGATAATGTCGCCGGGTTCCAGGTGTGGCAATAACTGTTCGATAAAGTGATCGACGGGATCGCCGGCCCTGACCATCAGGATAATCTTACGGGGGCGGGTCAGTGATGCGACCATCTCGGCCAGATCGTGAAACCCGATAACCTGTGTTCCCTTTGCCGGTCCCGCAAGAAAATCATCGGTCTTTGAAGGGCTGCGATTGAAGACCGCAACCGTGTAGCCATGATCGTTGATATTCAGGGCCAGGTTCTGGCCCATGACGGCAAGGCCTATTAATCCAATGTCAGCCTTTGGCATAACAACTCCTCAAATGCACTAGTTTATTCATCATACGTCTTTATCGGGGCAGCCATGGGCAGTGTACACCGCGCGGGCATGTACTTATCCAATGAGCATTAAGCTTATTAAGAATCTCTGCAAATTCTTTGCCAGGCCGGGCGCTGATCGAGTCGTTGAATATAATCCTGCAGGGCCTCGAACCGTTCCATTTCACCGGGTAGCCACCTCAGTGTAGCCCCAATGACGATATCCGTGACTGAAAAGGTTTCTCCTAGGAGGTAGGAGCGGTCGGACAGAACCTTGTTTAATAATATCAGGGACTGGGTATAACGTCTTCGGGCCAGGGGTAATATCTCGGGAACGCGGTATTTTTCAGGTAACAGGACCGTATGCATGAGAATGTCCATCAGGGGCGGTTCCATGGTACCCGGAAGGAAAAACATCCATTGCTCATAGTCCTTTCTTATCGGGCTATCGTGGACAGGTGCCAGGCCTTTCTCCAGATACTGGTCCGCCAGCCAGTGACACATGGCTACCGACTCAATCATTATTTTCCCGTCAATACGTATAGCCGGTACCTGACCCAGGGGATGAATGCTTCGATATGCTCTGGAACGCATGGTCTCGTCAAAGAGTTCCATGGGATGCATCTGGTAAGGGAGCCCCAGTTCTTCCAGTAGCCAGCGCGGGCGTATGGAGCGTGTCTGAGGGGCATAGTAGAGTTCAATCTGCATGCAGGCATCCTTGTGCGGCATTAATCAGGGGCAGGGGAGGCTGAGGATCCGTTCAACAAGACAATCAGGCTGGCATGAGAAAAAGGGTCATTGAGAACCGAACGCGTGACCCTGAACGTCGATAATTCTGAAACCAGCAGGCGTGGCTGTTTCAGGACCTTTGATAATTGTTCATCCATGCGTAGTAATATCGCCGTCGGGGAGGGTAGTATGGTATCCGGGAAATTATGCTGGGCTCGAAGGCCTGGCAACAGATGGGACTGACTCGCCATCCAGCCGTCTTTAGTATGGAAGCGTTTCCTGGTCTCTCGTAATAAGGCATGAGCAGATGCAAGCACGGAACGATTGTTGTGACTCAATCCCCAGTCGGTGAGCCCCTGGATGACGAAGGCGTAATCTTCCAGTGTACCTTGCCCAAGTGACTGACCATCTCTATCGATCCCAAGCTTCAGTCCCTCTGCATTGATCAGCCCGAGGATAAAATGTGAAAGATCCGTCCCTGCTTTAAGGCAGGCCGGATCTCCGGTTTTACTGCAGTAGGCCATGGCACTTAACAGCAGGCCATTCCATCCGCTCAGTCGCTTGTCATCTACGGGTAATCGTTCAGAGAGGGTTTGCTCTCGGTTTGACCGTAACTGCTGGTAAATGTGGCTTAGCTGAGATCGATATTTATCGGTAACCGTATCCAGTGTAGTGGGAAGGTAGCCGGCCTCAAAGCGACTGGCCTGGGCCATCCCCCAGTGCTCCCTGATCAGTTCCTGGTCGTCTTTATTGAGCGCCTGAGCGATTTCTTCCTGACTCCAGAGATAATAGCCGCCTTCAATATTTTGATTATCAACAGCTGACAGGCTGGCGATGTAGCCACCCTCTGGATGTTTCAGGGTCCTGATTGCAAAATGCAGGGTTTCTATGCCGGTCTTTGTATAGCGTTCCTCATCGAGCAGGGTTCCGGCATGCAGATAGAGCCTGGCTAACAGCGCATTGTCATAGAGCATTTTTTCAAAATGGGGAGTTTGCCAGTCCGGGTCGGTGGTATAACGGAAAAAACCGCCGCTCAAATGATCCATTAGATGATACTGGGACATGGCATCTAAACTGGTGCGAACAAAATCCTGTTTTGCTCCCAGTTGAAGCAGACTCGTGAACTGTGGCGTCAGAGGGAATTTACTCCCATGACCAAAGCCCCCTTCAAGTTCATTCAGGGAGAGGCCGACCTGAGAAACAAAGGCCTGTTTTAATTCACCAGGATTATAAGGAGTGATTATTTCGTTGTACTGGCTGGCATCGGCCCAGCTCTCCTTAGAGGCAGTCCTGGCCAGCTCAATCAATGAGTCCGGATCCTCTTTCCAGAGTCCGGATAAGCGTGACAAGACATCATAAAACTCGCCGGGTGGCAGATAGGTCAGGCCAAACAGCGGATAGCCATCAGGCGTCAGGAATACATTTAGTGGCCAGCCCGCAACCCCTCGCGTGCGTTCAACAAAGTCAATCAACCGGGCATCCAGGACGGGGTTCATCTCCCGGTCGATTTTTATTGGGATGAAATGTTGGTTCAGATACGCTGCAATCTTCTGGTCCTGATAACTTTCCTGTTGCATCACATGACACCAGTGACAGGCAAAATAACCACTGGAGATAAAAATCAAAGTCTGCTCTTTCCTGGCCCTGTCCAATGCCTTTTGGTTCAGGCCATGCCAGTTGACGGGGTCCTTTCCATGCATGGCCAGGTAGGGCGAAGGGCTATTGCTGAGTTCATTGGCTTGAGTTATCGACGAGGTAAGCAGGGTTAGTGCTAACAAGAGGAGAATTTTCATGTGGCGCATCCTGGCTGGCGGTATAATCCAGTGACCCATCAATCGCCATAGAGTTCGATCTATGATGACATGGCCTTTATTCTGGAATCGAGAGCAATGACTAAGAGCTTTTACTGGCACGATTATGAGACCTTTGGTATCGACCCACGAAGAGACAGGCCTGCCCAGTTTGCCGGGATTCGTACGGATGAAGATTTTAATATCATTGGTGACCCCCTGGTCATCTACTGTAAGCCAGCCGATGATATGGTACCAAGCCCCGAGGCCTGCCTGGTAACAGGGATTACCCCTCAGCTAGCGCAGGAGAGGGGTATGCCCGAAGCAGAGTTTTTTAAGCTGATTAATCAGGAGTTTTCAGCGCCAGGTACCTGTGTTGTGGGCTATAACAATCTACGTTTTGATGATGAGGTCACACGCTTCGGTTTTTTCAGGAACTTTATCGATCCCTATGCCAGAGAGTGGCAGGGAGGTAACTCACGCTGGGACATCATCGATATGGTGCGTATGACCTATGCCCTGAGGCCCGAGGGTATCAAGTGGCCCATGAAAGAAGAGGGGGTGCCAAGCTTTCGACTCGAAGAGCTCACACGGGCCAATGGCATAACTCATGAGGCAGCCCATGATGCCCTGTCAGATGTGTATGCCACCATCGCCATGGGCAGACTGATTCGAGAAAAGCAGCCCCGTTTATACGATTATCTGTATCATCATCGATCTAAAAAATGGGTGCTGGAACAACTCGATATCAAGGCCAGGCAACCGCTGTTACATACCTCGTCCCGCTATTCATCCCGTTTTGGGTGCACCACCATGGTGGTGCCGGTTGCCCGTGACCCTAAAAACCCCAATGCCATCTGGGTCTACGATTTGCGAAAGGATCCAGACGAATTTATGACACTGGATGAGATGGCACTTGCCGAGCGAATATTCACCAGCTTCTCGGAACTGGAAGAAAAGGGCCTTGAACGTTTTCCGGTAAAGGCCATACACGCCAATCGATGCCCCGCCATCGCCCCGGTTAAGACGATGGATGATGCTGCCGCTGAACGTCTACAGCTGGATCAGGCGCAATGCCTGAGACATCTTGAGCAGTTAAAGTCCTGGGATGAACTTGAGAGCCTGTTGCCAAAGGCCATTAGCCAGAATGAATGGCCGGAGCCCTTTGACCCGGAACAGACCCTGTATTCCGGCGCATTCTTTAATCATGACGACAAACAAACCATTGAACGAGTGTCTCAAAGTACCCCCAATGAACTCGCAAAAGATCATTTTGTATTTGATGACCGGCGTCTGCCTGAACTGTTATTTCGCTATCGTGCCCGAAACTGGCCAGAGACCCTCAGCCAGTCTGAAAAAGAGGAGTGGGAGGCCTACCGAACGTATCGCCTCACCAGTGAAGATGGGGGCTCGAGTCTGACCCTCGCACAGTTTGATGAACGAGTGGTGGAACTCAGAAAGACGTATGAAATGGATGATTCTAAACTACAAATCCTGGATCAGCTGGACACCTATAAGCACCAGCTGGAGGATGGTCTCAACATCTAAGTACTGTGTGGACTGAGAGATTATTCTGGCGCTTTCCAGGGAATATATTCAATTGCCTTCGTAAATAATTAGATGCTTATACACTAATTGATCTGAGTCAAATAATAGAGAAGGAAATCTCATATAACTAGATTCAGAGTCATATCGTTATCCTTAAGTACTATATTCACCTGTTAATACTGGGGTTAATGAAGCATCCGATAGCCTTAGCGGAGCTTCATTAGCTGTGTTTGCTACGCGCAAACAGGATGAGGGGGATCAATAAAATGAAGTATCTACGTGTTTGTCTGGGCATTTTCTTCCTGGTTTCCATATCTAGCGGTGTTTTTGCCAAGGTTCCGGAAAAGGTGACCATGGCTGTAGCCCAGGAAAAGGGGTGTCTAAGCTGTCACCAGGGTATCGAGGATATTCGGGATAAGAAAAGCGCGATGATGCAGTTGATTATCGCCAAAGGTAATGCCTCAGGCGATAAGGAAGGCTGTGTGGTCTGCCACGGTGGGAATCCACTGGGCCTGACGGCAGAAGAAGCTCATTCCGGTACTCCAAAATTCCTCAAGGATAATAAAGGCCCGCAGACCTTTTATCCGGATCCTGGCTCTATATGGATTGCCGACAATAGCTGCGGTCAATCTGGTTGTCACACGAACTACCCCTATCGTGTCGAACGCTCCCTGATGAATACCGAGGCTGGCAAGATCCAGGGTAACCTGCATACCTGGGGTATCAAAGAAGTTCAGAATTATAAGGTTCCCTGGGGTAACTATGACGTCAAGGATACCGATGGACTGGTCCCTCAGGTGGGGAGTGATGAATACAAGGAATACATGAAGGTCATGATTGCGGCCCACAAGGACCAGTTCCCGACTGAGTTGACCCAGGTGCCCCAGCCTAGCGTCGAAGAAATCGAAAATGATCCCAAACTGGCTGGCTTTACCTATCAACGCCAGCAGTGTCAGCGCTGTCATGTGGGTATCAAGGGCAGGGAGAAACGGGGTGATTACCGTGGTATGGGTTGCTCATCTTGCCATATCCCTTATGGCAACGAAGGATACTATGAAGGTAATGATCCCACCATCAACAAGGAAGAAAAGGGTCATATGATGACGCACATGATCCAGGCCACGCGTAAGTCCGTGGTCAAGCATGGTGACGTCGCCTACTCGGGCATTCCTGTTGAAACCTGTAATAGCTGTCATAACCGTGGCAAGCGGATTGGTGTCACCTATCAGGGCCTGATGGAGTTCCCCTACGGCTCGCCCTTCGATTCAGATGGTAATACCCAACCTAAGCTGCATACCAAGAAATACCTGTTTATCTCAGATGACCTGCATCATCAGATCCAGAGTCGTCCCGAAAATCCAAAGGGCGGAATCCTGTGCCAGGATTGCCATACCTCTATCGACATGCATGGTGATGGCAATATCTTCGGCACCACGCTTGCCCAGGTTGAGATCGAATGTCAGGACTGCCATGGCACCCCAGATAAATTCCCCTGGGAGTTACCGCTGGGCTACTCAGAGGAATTCAATAAGGACTTGCCGAATAAGGAACGTGGCCTGTCTGAAAAAGCCATGATGGAGACCATTGCTTTCGCAACAGCTTACCCCAAACGTGAAGGCTACCTGAAGACCACTCGTGGTAATGCCTTTGGCAATGTGGTCAAAGATGGCAATAAGGTCATTATGCATTCAGCTACGGGCACCGATTTTCAAGTTCCCCTTTTAAAGCAATTATCTATAGATAAGGCATGGAAGAGCCCTGATGCCGAAGTTGCTATGGCAACTGTTGAAAAGCATGGCAAGAATCTTGAGTGTTATGCCTGCCATGCTTCCTGGGTACCTCAGTGTTACGGCTGCCATGTCCAGGTGAATTACGGTAAGGATAAAAAAGGCAAGCCTTACATGGATACCGACTGGCTGGCGGGTGGATCTGAACGTTTTGATAATGGTCAGACCGCTGAATCACCACTGGGTACACATGGTAAGAAATCACCCGGTAAGGTCTTTGAAAAACGCTCCTATCTGCGCTGGGAAGAACCTGTGCTTGGTATCAATGGTGAAGGTCGCGTCACTCCGCTGATGCCAGGCTGCCAGATCGTCTACACCGTAATCGGTCGTGATGGTAAGACTGTAGCATTGAACCAGCTGGGTAAGTCTTACGACGAACAGGAGATGCTGGGGCAGGAACGTACACCAGATGCCATCGATATGGCACCTGTGCAGCCTCATTCAGCCCAACGTAAGGCACGTACCTGCGAATCCTGTCATAACAATCCAAAGGCCCAGGGCTACGGTATTTCAGGTGGCGTTTTCCAGACCCGTTATCCCGAAGACATCGTTGAGGACCTGATCGACCAGAAGACCGGCAAGGTCATTCCAAAACGGCACAAGATCCAGATCCCCAAGATTGCCGACCTGGATTATGACTGGTCCACAATTATCAAGGATGGTCAGCAGGTCCAGACCGTGGGTACACACTGGCCGTTATCACGTGCTCTCACCAAAGAAATGCGAGATGGCATGAACAGGACTGGTCTGTGCATGGGATGCCACCGTGAGATGTCCAATGAGAAGCTCTGGAGTAAAGTTGCTGAGGATGGCACGCTTACCGATGAGCAGCACATCGAGATGATGAACAAGGCATTCAAGGCCTACGCCAAATCCAGGAAGTAGCCTGAATAATCCCCCCGGTGTTACGTCGGGGGGATTTTTTTATGCCTGAAACTGCTTATTTCACCCAGGCCTTTTTTCGTGCACTATGTAAGATATTAATTTAACCCCAGGGAAAATTCGTATCGTGAATAGAGATTATCTGAAGTTCTTATTTATCCTATCTATTACGTTCTTATCAATTACAGCGTGTTCCGAATCCTCAGGGCCCAGTCATAACAGTACTGAGGCCGCTGTCGCCATGAAAAGCACATCTGTAGAAGAAGCCGAGACCATCCCTGATACGAATACCCCAGACCTGCCACAAGGTCCTCATGGACAGCACGACCCCCATAAGGCACTCGACGCCGAAGCGCTGATCCGGGTGGCCTTACAACACCATCAGGAAGGTCGAACAGGGCTCGCTATACAGACATTAAATGATGCCATTAATCGGTATAGTGATAGCGCCAGTTTGCATGCGGTGCGGGGAAGCATCTATCTGGAACGTGGTGAATTTACCCGTGCACTGGCCGATTTTGAAGCCGGTGTAAAACTAGATCCAAATAACGCTGAATTACTGGTGAATCGCGCTCAGGCCTATCGGCAGTTCGGCCGCGTAGAGCAGGCCATGTCTGATCTGAACAAGGCTATTCAACTCGAGCCTGATCTGGTTGCTGCACGATTTAATCGAGGCGCAATGCTGTATTCATTAAGTGATTTCTCTGGTGCCTTCAAAGATTTTGATCACTGTATTGCGATCGACCCTCATAATGCGGCACCTTATTTCAATCGGGCCTCAGCACAGGAGGCGATGGGGAACTATTCAAAGGCCATTGCGGATATGCAGCGTTTTATTGAGCTGACTGATGATGAAGAATGGAAACAGTCTGCACAGGAGCTGCTCGAAAGCTGGCAGGGTAAGTTGGACGTCGTCAATAATCCCGATGCTAAAACGGTCACTGAACAAAAAGGTCAGTCGTAATGGGCTTGCGTGTTTTATTCCTGTTATTGATTATGGCTGTACCCCAATTAGTGATTTCGGGACCAGATAAAACGGATGATCCTTTTTTGGCCTTGCTCAATGAGGCAGGACTGGAACTGGATAAGCTGAAAGACTTCAGGCCTCTGGAACCCAAAAAAAATGCTCTGCTTGATTACGAGCATGCCGTGGTCAGTCCAGATCAGCAATTAGAGATACGATTTGCCATACGTCCCCTGCAACGTGTTGAGATTGAATATGAAGATCCCCATGGCTCGGTACCCGATCCTAATCATATATTTCCCCTGATGTTTGAGTCCCTGGCCATCAGTCTTTCTGGTGGTAGTCATACTCCGAGTCGTGAATATTCCATGAAGATGGCACAGGAAATGTTCAATGCAGACTGGGCGGCCGCTGCGGTATTTGATGTGAGTTCTGAGTTTGATACGCAATACTCACAGGGGTTGCTGCTGGCAATACATAAGAGCAAGATGTCCGATGCCTATAGCGTGTTTTTGTTTGACGATTACGAGGCAGTAAAACCCCTGATTAATGCCCATCTTTCAGCGCTGAAATACAGAAGTGCTGATTAAGGATTTGTTGTCACATTCTGCTTAGAGGTTTTCCCAGCCTTTGTGGGGTGTAAATCGATCGCCAAGGCTATCTTTTAACTGGTTCATGATTTTCATGCACTGTGCCGCGGTCAGGGTCTGGATATAGTTTAAAGGCCCACCTGTGAACGGGGCGAATCCCGTACCAAATATCATGCCGGCATCCAGTTGTTCGGGGCTTTCTACAATCCCTTCCTCCAGGCAGGCAACTGCCTCATTGAGGTATCGGAATAACAACCGATCTTGTATCACTCCTATATTGCCAGTGTAGACTTCTTTTTTGGGAATCTGTTGCTGCCCATTTTTGTAACGATAAAACCCTCGGCCGCTCTTTTTCCCCAGGCGTCCCTGATCGACCAGCTTGATAAGGCGTTCAGGAACCTCACCACCCAGGGCATCGGATAATATCCTGCCCACATAAAGGCAAACATCAAGGCCTACGGCATCCCCCAGTTCTAATGGTCCCATGGGCATACCGAAATCCTTTGCGGCCTGGTCGACGACAATGGCAGGAATGCCTTCCTGTTCTAACAGCACGGCCTCGAGCAGATAAGGCATGAGGATGCGGTTCACCAGAAAGCCAGGATGACTGAGTACAGGTAATGGCAGCTTGTCGATATGTCGTGCGAAGGCCTGGGCATGCAACAGTACTTCATCGCTGGTTTCTTTACCCCTAACGACCTCCAGCAGTGGCATCTTTGCTACCGGGTTGAAGAAGTGCAGGCCAACCAGGCGTTCAGGTCTGTCCAATACCGAGCCTAGTTGCTCCAGGGGAATGGAAGAGGTATTTGTGGCCAGCAATGCTGATTCTTTCGCCTGGGACTCCAGTTGCTTAAATAACTGTTGCTTGGCATCAAGGTCTTCGATAATGGCCTCGATAATGACATCGGCCTGTCCAATGCCATGACCCTGGGTATCGGCCATCAATCGATCCATGGCCTGAGTGCCCAGATGAGGGTAGGATCTAAAACGTCTGGCATATAGATTGGCCGCACGTTTAAACGTAGCACTCAATGCCTTTTTACTTGGGTCCTGAACCGTGACGCGCATTCCCTGTAAAGCACACCAGGCTGCAATATCACCACCCATAACGCCACCCCCAATGACATGGACATGTTTTGGTGTGAAGACCTGCTTGTTACCCAGGCCTTTGAGCTGGGTCTGTAGATGGAAGACACGAATCAGGTTATGTGCCGTTGTCCCGGTGATCAGCCTCGCGACCGACTGGGCTTCCTTGGACAACATCAGTCGTTCATTATGTCCGTAACGTTCCCAGACCTCTAACAGGGCATAAGGGGCAGGGTAGTGTTGTTGACGGGCCTTCTTGGCCACAGTCTTTCTCATCTTTATGGCCAGTAATTGCCGTAGTGGTCTTGTGTTCAATAATCGTGATTGCCAGTTCATGTGCTGCTTATTCGGCATTTTTTCAATAAAAAATCGTGCCGCAGAATCGAGCTGTCGTGCGGGTACCTTGTCATCAACCAATCCCACACGCCTGGCCTTACGCGCATCCATGCTGCTACCAGTTAACATCATACCCATGGCCGCCACAGGGCCCAAGGTACGTACGGAGCGCATACTTCCACCGAAACCGGGATGGATACCTAGTTTGATCTCGGGCAGGCCAATCCTGGTTCTGGGTTCATCCAGGGCGATTCGATAATCACAGGCCAGTGCGAGTTCTGTGCCGCCCCCCAGGCAAAAGCCATTAATCAGTGCTACTGTGGGACAGTTGAGTGACTCCAGTCGATCAAACAGGGTCTGTCCTTTCTGAATGAGGGCCAATGCCTCCTCATAGGTCTCGATGGGGGTAAATTCATTCACGTCTGCCCCGGCGATAAACCCGGATTGCTTGGCAGAAGTGATGACCAGCCCTCTGGGAAGTTCTTTACGACACTGTTCCAGCAGCGTTTCCAGCTCAAGCAGGACTTCCTGTGACAGGACGTTGGCAGGGCTTTCCGCCACATCGAGTTTCCACCAGAGGATCTCGTTATCATCAGACTGTGTCTGCCAGTGCTTCAGTGATAAATCGCTCATAATCATGTCGCCTTATGCTGCGGTGTTCTTGATTAACATGGCTCCACCCTGGCCGCCACCAATGCAAAGGCTTGCGACTCCGGAGGTGCTCCTCGTTGTTCTTAAGGTATGCAGCAGATGCAAGACAATACGGGCACCACTTGCACCGACGGGGTGCCCGATACTAATAGCTCCGCCGTTGGTGTTGAGTCGATCCATGGGGATTTCACCCAAAGACTGTTTCAATGAAAAATGTTGTTTGCAGTATTCATCGCTTTGCATGGCCTTTCGGCATGCCAGGACCTGTGCCGCAAAGGCCTCATTAATCTCCCAGTAATCGATATCCTTCATCTTGAGTTTGTGGCGTTTAAGCAGGGGGACAATACTATGGACAGGACCCAGTCCCATCTCCGCGGGATCAAGGGCAGCCCATTCGGTATCAATGACCTCGGCCAGGGGTTCAAGACCATGGCGTTGCATGGCCTGTTCACTGGCAAGCACCAGCAGGGCGGCACCATCGGTAATCTGGGAACTGTTTCCTGGTGTGACCAGGCCATACTTGCGATCGAAAAAGGGTCTTAAACGGGCCAGTTTTTCCATGCTGGAATCCAGCCTGACACCGTCATCATGGTCGTAGTAACGCCCAAGACGATCGTAAACGGTTACCATTTCATCGGCTAGCACATTATTTTCCTGTGCTCGAGCCAGCCTCTGATGGCTTTCCACGCTATAGGAGTCCATCTCGTCGCGTGTGATATGGAATCGGCAGGCCAGATTTTCTGCGGTCTGTCCCATAGAGAGATTCACGACAGGATCTGTCAGGCCACAAAGCAGTCCGATGACAGGTTTAAAATACCCGGGACGTACTCTGGTCATGGTCTGTAGTTTTTCTGGCAGGGTCTTGCTTTTATTCAGACTCGCCATCCAGTTCACCATTTCGTCATTCAACAGCAGGGGAGACTGACTCATGGACTCGACACCCCCGGCGAGTACCAGATCAGCATAACCATGCCGGATATTACGAGTCGCAGTGTCCAGGGACTGCATGCCGGAGGCGCAGTTGCGTTGCACGGTCCAGGCGGGCATGGTGTCGCCACAGCCAAGGCGAAGGGCGATGATTCGCGCGATATTGGCTTCACTGGGTCCGGGCATCACACAGCCCATGATGACTTCATCAAACTCGGTTGCTGCAAAAGGTTGCCGTAGTACCAGGGGTTTACCCGTTGCGACGGCCAGATCGGCCGATTTAAACGGACCCTGTTTGCCCTGCGCCTTTAAAAAGGGAGAGCGGCAACCATCGACTATATAAACAGGCCTACCCGCTGGTTTTCTTCTCTGGGCCATGAGTCATACCTCTATGCTATCGAATTCATCGACCATAATGGCGTTACGTGTCGCAGTCCTGGCTTCACGTAATAAGTTGGCTTCGTGTTGATTGATTACTCGTTCCTGTAAGCCACACTCAATATCATCATCATTCCACTGGGGGCTGATACGTCCCTCTTTTAAGGCCTTGCGTAATTTTCGCTCTGCGACATCCGCCTCTATAACGCAGCGAAAGGCATACTCTATTCGGCCTGTTCGATCATCAGGATCTTCGCTGTGAAAGATACCTGCGGTAAGGCGATCTCTGGCCTCGGACTGATGTAACAGGAAGTCGGCGGCATTGTGAATTACACGGTCACCCGGTGGGGCATAGACCTTGCCATAGGGAAAAACGATCAACCTCAGGGTCCAGGCCAATGGTCGTATGGGGTAATTCCATAACAAGGCCAGCATGGATTGTTGTGCACGATGAATAGTTGCACGACAGGCCCATTCCAAAAGGGGTAGTTCGTCCTCGGGTTCGCCATGGTCTTCATAATATTTCAGCACGGTAGAGCACAGGTAGAGGTTGGACAGGACATCGGCAAAACGACCGGATATTCTTTCCCTTCGTTTCAGGCTGCCCCCGAGTACCAGTAGGGCTGCATCAGTCAGCAGCGAAAAGCCAGCACTAAGTCGAGTCAGTTGCTGGTAGTAGCGCCTGGTATGTCGATTACCAGGGGTCTGATTGAATGCCGCATTGGTCAGCCCTAACCAGATCGAGCGAACCATATTGCTGAATACGAATCCGGCATGTGACCAGAATGCTTCGTCAAAATCATCCAGGGCATCCTCATTATTTGAATTCTCCGCGGCTTTGATTTCTTTTAATAGATAAGGATGGCATCGTATGGCGCCTTGACCAAAGATGATGAGACTCCGTGTCAGGATGTTGGCACCTTCAACGGTGATGCTGATAGGGACGGCCTGGTACACGCGACCCAGGAAATTCCTGGGTCCAAGGCAAATGCCCGATCCCCCGTGTATGTCCATGGCGTCATTGATCAGAATACGCATGCGCTCGGTCAGTTGATATTTAAGAATGGCCGAAATAACGGAAGGTCTTTCACCCGCATCCAGGGCCTGTGCGGTGACCGTACGAGCTGCGTCCATGAGATAGGTATTGCCTGCTATACGGGCAAGTGGTTCTTCAATGCCTTCAAACTTACCTATAGGTAGATTGAACTGTTTGCGCACCCTGGCATAGGCCCCGGTAGCCAGGCTGGCGACCTTGCCTGCGCCGGTGCTCAGCGCAGGCAGTGATATGGCACGTCCATCAGCCAGGCTCTCCATTAACATACGCCAGCCCTGGCCCTGATAGTTAATCCCGCCTATCAGGTAGTCCATGGGTATAAAGACATCTTTGCCGCGATTAGGCCCATTCTGAAAAGGTATATCCATGGGCCAGTGGCGATGGCCTATCTCAACCCCGGGTATGTTCGTTGGGATTAAGGCGAGGGTAATACCAATGTCCTCAACGTCACCTACCAGATGTTCTGGATCATATAGTTTAAAAGCCAGACCCAGCAGCGTAGCCACCGGACCAAGGGTGATATAGCGCTTCTCCCAGTTAAGCCTGATCCCGAGGATATCCTTCTGGCCCTGAAAGTCTCCCCGGCAGATGACGCCGCTATCCGGTATGGAGGCGGCATCACTACCAGCATCGGGTCCGGTCAGGGCAAAACAGGGAATCTCTTCACCCGTGGCGAGACGAGTGAGGTATTGTTGTTTCTGTTCATCCGTACCGTAATTGAGCAGAAGTTTGGCCGGCCCCAGGGAGTTGGGAACCATGACGGTGACGGCAGCGGTAACACTACGACTGGCAATCTTCATAACGACCTCGGAATGGGCCAGGTCGGAAAATGCCAGCCCCCCGTATTCCCTGGGTATGATCATGCCAAAGAAGCGATGTTCCTTAATAAAGGCCCATACCTCGGGTGATAGGTCTTTATTGATGTGGGTAATGGCCCAGTCATCCAGCATGCTGCATAGTTGTTCAACGGGACCATCAAGAAATTCGCGTTCTTCCCGGGTCAGTCTGGGGGCGGGTAATTCTCGAAGTTTTTCCCAGTCAGGGTTGCCGGAAAATAGCTCCGCATCCCACCAAACTTCACCGGCATCAAGGGCCTCCTGTTCGGTGGTTGAAATATGTGGCAGATTACGCCTGATTTTTTCAAGCACGAAGGCACTGATTTTATATTTTCTGATTGGCTCATAGTTCAGGGGTAAGAGCAGGGACAGGCTTAATATCCAGAGCAGGGCGATGAAGAAATCAAG
>JANTGN010000032.1 GCA_024762895.1 Thiotrichales bacterium | reverse complement strand
GTACCTGATAAATTTGCGAATATTATCGTAGATGCGACGCCCTTCTCGCACCGCGGCAACGATCGTGGCGAAGTTATCATCCAGTAGAACCAGGTCGGCCGCCTTGCGCGCCACATCGGTCCCCTTTTCCCCCATCGCCACACCAATGTCTGCGCTCTTTAGCGCGGGGGCATCATTGACCCCATCGCCGGTCATGGCCACAAATTCACCCTGGGCCTGCAACGCATTCACAATATCGATCTTATGCTGTGGTGACATGCGCGCGTAGACACGTATCTTCTCCACCGTATCGATACGCTCATGCTCATCCATGCCCTCAAACTCTGGGCCACTCATCACGCCCCCGCCATTGAGAATACCCAGTCTTTTGGCCATGGCCAGGGCTGTGGCCGGATGATCCCCTGTGATCATGACCGGGGTAATACCCGCCGTCTGGCAATCTTGGACCGCCTCCAGGGCCTCCGGTCTAGGCGGATCCATCATGGCTACCAGGCCAACAAAGGTCAGCTCGGCCTCTGCCGTTTCTGCATCCAGCGCATCGGGCAGGGAATCCCATTGCTTGCTGGCAAAGGCCAGTACACGATAGCCCTCGGCAGCCAGTTCCTCGGCCTCAGCCAGTATGTTTGAGGCCTGGACCGGCTGGGTGCCGTCACTCCCCATCTGCTGAGTACATCGCTCCACGATCGCCTCGGGCGCCCCCTTGGTCAGAGCCAGCACGCCATCGGCCTGGGAGTGAAAGGTGCTCATTCGCTTACGCGTAGAGTCAAAGGGTAATTCTGAAATCCTCGGCAACTCCTGGTTTGAGCGCTCCTTCTCCAGACCAGCCTCCATGGCCGCCTGCAACAATGCAGTCTCGGTAGGATCCCCTCGAAGTTGCCCCGTGGATGCGTCCTCTTCCGCATCATTATTCAGCATCATATTGAGCGCCAGGCTACGCCAGGGCTCCTGTTCGATGGATAGCTGTTCCATTCTCCTTCCATCGGCATAAAAGCACTCGGCCTGCATGCTGTTCTGGGTCAGGGTCCCGGTCTTGTCCGAGCAGATATAGGTTACAGAGCCCAGGGTTTCAACGGCCGGAAGACGTTTTACCAGGGCCTTGATACGCACCATTCTTCTTGCCCCCAGGGCCAGGGCAATGGTGATGACCGCCGGCAGTGCCTCGGGGATGGCTGCCACGGCGAGACTGATGGCGGTCAGGAACATCAACATGACCGACTCGCCCCGTAACAGGCCTGCCAGGAAGATCAGGACACTAATTCCGATGACCAGTAAGGCCAGTCCGCGACCAAAGACCTCCAGCCTTTTTTGCAGGGGAGTTCTGACCAGCTCTGCCTCACTCAGCAACTGCGCTATCTTGCCCAGCTCGGTTGACAGGCCGGTGGCAACGACCACGCCCTCTCCACGCCCGGAGGTCAGCAGGGTCCCCTTGAAGACCTGGTTGACTCGATCGCCCAGGGCGACATCTTCATCGGCCAATGCCTCGATCGTCTTATCAATCGGTACCGATTCACCCGTCAGGGACGACTCATCGGCGCGCAACCCGGCTGATAGAATCAGACGAAAATCGGCGGGCACAATATCGCCTGCCTCCAGTAATACGACATCGCCGGGTACCAGCTCCTCGGCGTCCAGGATCTGGATCTGACCATTGCGCCGTACCTTGACCGTAACGCGAATCATCTTCTTCAGGGCTTCCAGCGCCTTCTCGGCGCGGTATTCCTGGATAAAACCGAAGGCCGCGTTCAGGACGACGATGACAATAATGGCGATGGCGTCGATCAGTTCCCCGATCACCCCGGAAATTATCGCGGCAGCGATCAGGACAAGGATCATGAAATCCGTAAACTGATCCAGAAAACGCAGCCACAAAGGTCTTCTCTTACGGTCAGGGATGCGGTTGGGATCAAATAGTGATTTTCTGGTTTCGACCTCTGCCGAACTCAGCCCCTGTTCCGGCTCTACTTCCAGGAGATGGCAACACTCATCGGGGTCATGGGTATACCAGGATGGGGACTGGTCGATAAGATTGTGCAGGGACATATCCGATTCTGTCATCAATCAACTAACTCAGTATAGTGACGCACGATGACAAAATGATTGATCTCCGGCAGCAACCCCGTACAAAATCACAACTGGATGCCTGCACGAGCAAGTTTAACCATGCTCCCGACAGCCTGCCTAACTGAATACAACCTGTCCTTGCTCATAGTCTTAGCCCATACAATCGTCATATTCTATTGCTACAATCAATCTGTAGGTGTGAATCGTTTCCTGATACACCCTCCCTGATTTATGAGGCTCATCATGTCGGCTCAGACAGCAACAGAATTAAGCGACCTCCTCCTCAAGCAATGGAACCGAGATCCCGCTAATCTTCTACAGATATTGATTGCACTGCAAAGAGACCTGAACCATATCCCCAACGAGGCCATTCGATACCTGGCAAGCGAGTTATCTCTCCCACAGTCCGTCGTTGAAGGTGTCATTGGTTTTTATACTTTTTTGCACCGGCAACCGCGAGGGCATTACGACCTGCTCTTTAGCGACAATATCACTGATCAGATGCAGGGAAGTCGGGATCGAGCACAACAACTGGCCACCGCACTGAATGTCGACCTTGGCGCAACCTCTGAAGATCTCGGCCTCAGTCTCGGCTACACCTCCTGCATCGGTATGCCAGACCAGGGGCCTGCCGCCCTGATTAATGGCAAGACGCTGACACGGCTTAGCAAAGAAAGAATGGATCAGATTGCTGACCTGATTAAACAACAGACACCTGTCGATCAATGGCCCGAGGAGTTTTTTACCGTGGAGGATAATATCCGACGCCGGGATATCCTGCTGGATACGGTACTGGATAAAGGCGCGGCCCTGACGTCGTATCTGTCTCAGGGGCCCGACAAACTACTGGATGAGATTGAACGATCGGGCCTGCGCGGTCGCGGTGGCGCAGGATTCAAGACCGCGCTCAAATGGCGATTCTGTCGTGAGGCCAAAGGTGAAGACCCCGTGGTCGTCTGTAATGCCGACGAAGGCGAGCCCGGCACGTTTAAAGACCGAGTCCTGCTTCAGTCCTATGCAGACCGATTGATCGAAGGGATGACCCTGTGTGCTGCAATCATCGGTGCCAGCCAGGGTTTCATCTACCTCAGGGGTGAGTATCGTTACCTGCTGGAACCGCTACAGCAGGAACTACAGAAAAGACGTGACTCCGGACTCCTGGGATCCACCATCCAGGGCCATGCCAGCCTGGATTTTGATATCGAGATCCATCTTGGTGCCGGGGCCTACATCTGTGGTGAGGAATCCGCACTGATCGAATCTCTGGAAGGCAAACGGGGCATACCGAGAATTCGTCCGCCCTTCCCGGTGACACAGGGATATCTTGGTCGTCCGACCGTGGTTAATAACGTTGAGACCTTCATCGCCGCCGCCATGATTGCAGATAATGGAGCAGACTGGTTTCGTTCTCGTGGCACCTCGGAATCCACCGGTACCAAGTTACTCAGTATCTCGGGGGATTGTGCTCGCCCGGGCATCTATGAATACCCCTTCGGAACATCTATACAAACCATACTTGATGACTGCGACGCCACCAATACCCAGGCTGTTCAGGTAGCAGGCCCTGCGGGCATGACCTTGCCGGCCTCAGAATTTAATCGTGTAATTGCCTTTGATGATGTCCCTACCGGCGGTTCTTTTATGGTCTTTGATCACAGCCGAAATATGCTGGAGGCGGTCCAGAATTTTGCCGACTTCTTTGTGCATGAAAGCTGTGGATTCTGCACACCCTGTCGCGTGGGCACGTCTTTACTGAAAAAACGACTGGAAAAAGTAATCGCCGGACACGCCACCGGAATGGATCTTGAGAAGATGATTGAAATAGGCCATCTTATGAAGACCTCAAGTCACTGTGGCCTGGGTACTACCGCTGCCAACCCTATCCTCGACACGATTGAAAAATTTCCCCTGCTGTACGATGAACGCCTGAAGACCACCAGCTTTGAACCGGCCTTTGATCTTAACAAGGCCCTCGATGAGGCCAGGGAGATTACAGGGCGCACGGACCCTGGCGCCTATGTTGAAGGAGGTGGCGTATGATCCGACACTTTACTCTAGATGGAAAAAAGATCCCTTTCAGGGAAGGCCAGACCATTATGGAGGCTGCCCAGGATGCAGGGATCTATATACCCCACCTTTGCTATAATCCCGAATTCGTACCGCATGGCAGTTGCCGTGTCTGCACGGTCAAGGCCAACGGTCGTATCGTCGCCTCCTGTACCACGCCCGCCACCGAAGAGATGCAGGTCGAGAACGAGACCGAGGAACTACAGGGCAATCGCCGTGAGCTACTACAGATGCTGTTTGTTGAAGGCAACCACGTGTGCCCCGGCTGCGAAAAAAGTGGGGCCTGCCAGTTACAGGCCGTGGCCTATTACACCGGCATGCTGGCACCCGAGTTCACTTATTTCTATCCCATGCGAACGGTCGATTCCTCCCATCCCGATGTCGCTATTGATTACAACCGCTGCATCCTCTGCGAACTATGCGTACGCGCCAGCCGAGATGAAGATGGCAAGAATATCTTTTCCATCGACGGTCGTGGTATCAATACCCATCTGACGGTCAACTCTGCTTCCGGGAAGCTTGGTGACACCGACTTTGATGTCCATGACAAGGCGGCCCAGGTCTGTCCCGTCGGTGCCATTCTGCCCAAGCACGAAGGCTACAACATCCCGATTGGCCAGCGCCTTTACGATCGTAAACCCATCAGCGTAGTTGGCGATGTAGCCGACCACCAGGAAGAGTAGCCATGAGTGGAAAAGTAAAAGTCGCAACGACATCACTGGCCGGTTGTTTTGGTTGTCATATGTCCTTCCTGGATATCGATGAACGCCTGATCGCCCTGAGTGAACTCGTGGAATTTGACCGCACACCGATTACCGACATCAAGGAAGTCGGTCCCTGTGATATTGGGCTCATCGAGGGTGGCGTCTGCAACGCAGAAAATGTTGAAGTACTGAAAGAATTCCGCCGCAACTGCCGCATACTCGTAGCCATGGGAGCCTGTGCCATCAATGGCGGTATCCCTGCCATGCGCAACAGCTTTGATTTGAAAGAGTGCCTGGAAGAGTCCTATGTGCATGGTGTCGGCGTGGAAGACCCTCAGATACCAAGTGATACAGAGATCCCTTTACTCCTGAACAAGGTCCACCCCATCCACGAGGTCGTCAAGATCGACTATTTTCTGCCCGGCTGTCCACCACCGGCGGATACCATCTGGACATTCTTCGAACAGCTGCTGAACAACCAGCCTGTCGAATTCACCTACAGGCAGATCCATTATGACTGATATCAAGACACTGGAAACCGCCAGCTCCCCTGAAAAACTCAACCGCGTCGTGATCGAACCCGTAACGCGGGTAGAGGGACACGGCAAGGTCACCCTGTTACTGGACGATAACAACCAGGTTCAACAGGCTCGACTACATATCGTCGAATTCCGCGGTTTTGAAAAATTCATCCAGGGCCGCCCCTACTGGGAACTGCCCGTACTGGTCCAGCGCCTCTGTGGCATCTGCCCGGTCAGCCATCACCTGGCCGCCGCCAAGGCCGTGGATCAGCTTGTGGGCGTTGATCAACTCACCCCCACTGCCGAAAAAGTGCGACGCCTCATGCACTATGGTCAGACCCTGCAATCCCATGCCCTGCATTTCTTCCACCTCTCATCCCCTGACCTGCTATTTGGTTACGATGATGCCGTGGCACATCGTAATATTATCGGCGTGCTACAGGACTATCCCGAAACGGCCAAACAGGGGGTGCTGCTCAGAAAGTACGGCCAGGAAGTGATTCGACTCACCGCGGGCAAGCGTATCCATGGTACCGGCGCCATTCCTGGCGGGGTGAATAAAAACCTGAATCAAAAGGAACGTGAATTTCTACTCCAGGATATCGACCAGATGATCGAATGGGGAAAAACGGCCCTGGAACTGTCCATCAGCCTGTTCGAGAAAAACCTGCCAAATAGCCGGGACTTCGCCACCAACGAAACCAACATGCTGAGCCTTTGCCGTGAGGATGGTGGCCTTGATATCTATCATGGAGGCCTGCGCGCCAGACGGCCCGATGGTTCCCTGATCATCGATGGCATCGATTACCGTGACTATGAAGACTATATCCACGAGCAGGTCAAACCCTGGACCTATATGAAGTTTCCCTATCTCGTGGCCCAGGGCAGGGAAGAAGGCACTTACCGCGTTGGTCCCCTGGCCCGTATCAACAACTGTGATTTCATCGACACACCCCTGGCCGAAAAGGCTCGCCTCCATTTCCGCGCCTTTGCCGATGAGGGACTGGTGCAATCCACCCTGGCCTATCACTGGGCTCGCATGATCGAGCTTCTGCATTGTACCGAGGCCATCAGGGACCTGCTCAATGATCCCGATATCTCTGGTACTGAGCTAATCACCAAAGGCAACATGCGAGAAAAAGGCATAGGTGTAATCGAGGCACCACGTGGCAGCCTGTTCCATCACTACGAGATCGATGAAGGTGGTCTCGTGACCCGCGCCAATCTGATTGTTTCCACCACCAATAATAACCGTGCCATGAACGAATCCATTCGCCGCGTGGCCATCGATGAACTCAACGGCCGCGAGCTGACCGAGCCGCTCCTCAATCAGATCGAGGTAGCGATTCGTGCCTATGACCCCTGCCTGTCCTGTGCCACCCATGCCCTGGGCAAGATGCCGCTGGAGGTGCAGCTCGTTGATGCAGAGGGTCATACCGTCGACCGCCTGTATAAGAATGCCAATGGCGACGTCAGTCTTTGCAAGATCGAGGCATGAGCCGGCCAACCCCGCTGGTCTTTGGTTATGGCAATCCATCCCGGGGTGATGATGCCCTGGGACCGGAGTTTTTATCGCGTCTCGAGGCGACTCAAAATACTAAAGAGATGCCCACGGCATTTGAGACCCTGACCGACTTTCAACTCCAGATAGAACATGCCCTGGACCTTGAAGATCGACCGCTGGTGTTGTTTGTGGATGCCAGCCTCTCTGCCCCCCCTCCTTTCACCCTGACACGTCTGTCACCGTCACAGGACGAAAGCTACACCACCCATGCCATGTCACCGTCCTCAGTACTGGCGGTTTTTGAGCAAGTCAGTGACAACAGTCTGCCACCGGTCTATCTGCTCAGTATCAGGGGGTATGAATTCGAACTGGGGGCCGCTATTAGCAAACAGGCCGAGCAGAACCTGAATCAGGCCGTGGAGTATGTTTTGAGTTTACTGCATTCAAAGGACCTGAGAACATGGCAACAGGCCATTACTACGGCATAAAACGAATTACACAAACTTCACTGCATTAGTGTGAGGCCTGATAGTCCTCGATCCATTGAACAAATTCCTCATGCGGCATGGGCCTGGCCAGATAATAGCCCTGTGCAATATCACAGCCTAACTCCCTGAGGGCCTCCATGGTCTCACGGTTTTCCACCCCTTCGGCCACCACGTTCAGCCCGAAACTGCGCGCCAGGTCTATCACCGTAGTGACGATACGATGATCCATGACATTATCGAGCATATACGAGACAAAGCTTCGATCCACTTTTAGTTCGGTCGCCGGAATATTCCTGAAATAAGACATGGACGAATAGCCCGTTCCAAAGTCATCAATCGAAATACCGATGCCAAAATCCTTAAAGCGTTCCAGCATACCCAGGCTGGAATCAAAATCGGCAATCAGGGCGCTTTCAGTGATCTCAAGAATCAGGCTCTGTGGCGGTGCATCCCAGATACTCAGTGCACGTTGCACGGCATCAATGAACGAGTCGTCCTGCAACACACTGGCCGAAATGTTCACCGCAACCTTGAGCGATCGTGCGTCGGGCCATGCTCGAATTTGTCTGAGCGCGGTATTCAGCACCCAGCGCGTCAGGCCGTGGATCTGCCCACTCTGCTCGGCAATAGGAATGAAGATATCTGGCCGTATATAGCCCTGATCTTCCGTCTTCCATCGGATCAGTGCCTCGGCACCAAAAAGTTCGCCACTTTTGAGACATATCTTGGGTTGGTAAAAGAGGGATAACTCATCATTATCCTCTGCATATTGCAGGCGCCCTTCGAGGTCCCAGTCATAGAAACGTTCTGTCCTCGCCTCCTCTGCATAGACCTGATAGGCCTGCATGCCCTCTCGTGCCGCCATCAGTGCCTTTTCTGCCATTTGTAATAGCCCCATGGCTTTATCTGCATGCGCGGGAAAAAGAGCTGCCCCTATCTTGATGGATACCCGGTGCGGCCTGTCATCCAGGATAAATGGCGTTTCCATGGTACTGAGAATTTTATGCACCGCCAGCTGGGCATGGCCCTGATTTCTGATGTCGGAGAGGATGATGCCAAATTCACTGTCTCCCATTCTCGCCACCACATCGGTATCCCGAACAACCTGCTGCAGCCGTTGCATAAACTCATGCAGCAGGGCATCCCCCAGGGCATGACCAAATATGACATTAAGACGACGAAAACGCTCGATCTTGACCAGTAATAAAGCAAGACCGCTGTCGGCCGTATTGGCTATGAGCCGGGCATCCAGTTCGTTTAACAAGTCACCTCGGCTCTGTAATTGATCCATAGGCTCACTCATGACCGAGGACTGACTAGAGGTAGTATTCATCAGGGTCGATGCCATAGGGTTCAGGATCGACACCCCGCTTGATGTGTAATGGCTCTCCTTCCTCCCCCTGTCCCTCCGTATAAAGATCGAGGATCTCGAAGTTTTTCAGAGGGGTCTTCTGAGCATCCCGCAATAGCATGACCTGGGGCTTCAGTCGCCACTCTTTGTTCTGGACCACGACCACGCCAATTCGGCCATCACTGATCTCCACAACGGTGCCCACAGGATAAACCCCGATAACCTGAATCAACTGCTCGACCAGCTCGGACTGAAAGTCCACCTCGCGCCATTCATAGAGTTTTTTGACAGCCTCATGGGGTGACATTGGGGCCGAGTAGGGTCGCTCCGAGGTGATAGAGACATACGAGTCGACGATCCCGGCAATCTTTCCAAAGATCGGTATGGCATTCCCCTGCAGCCCCTGGGGATAACCACTGCCATCATGCCGCTCATGATGCGTAAAGACCATCTCCAGGATTCGATCATCGATATCCGGGGTCTGTCGCAATATATCCACCCCGTGCTTAACATGCTCCTGCATGATCTTGAGTTCATATTTGTTATAAGGACCGGCCTTATTCAGCAGTTTTTCCGGCAACCTGATTTTACCGATATCAAATAACAGGCCACCCAGGGCCAGCAAGGTCAGTTCCGGCTTGGGAAACCCAAGATGCCGGCCCAGGGCCACGGCCCAGATGGCCGTATAAACGGAATGCTGATAACTTCGGTTATCCTTATGCCGCATGCGTGTTAACCAGGCATAGGCATCGGGATTTCGTACAATACTCTCCACCATCGGTTTAACGGCCTGCCTGAGCGCGGGATAGTTAATACCCTTGCCATCACTGGCAGCATGTTCTTCAAGTATGTCGCTCACTGTCGTGGTCAGATCCCGGAACCCCTCCCTGGCATTCCCCAGCTCTTCGGTAAAGGTAGTCTGTACCGGATGCTCACGAGGCTTGATGCCCGTCAGTGCTTCCTTATCAGAAACACTCGTCGTTTTTTTAGTGTCGTTTCTCTGTGCATAGAAGACCACCGTGCTTTCCGACGGCCTGCTCTGCTCGACATCTACATAAACATATTCAAACTGATCTGACAGGCGATCGATATCTTCCTGAGAGCCGATAAAGAATCCCTGGAACAGGAACTCGGTTTCCAGCCAGGGTTTATCCAGCCTGGAGACATACATGCCTATTTCCAGGTCAGGGGTCCTTATTTTGATTTCTTTTAAAGCCATGTATTAATTCATGCAACCCTAACAGGTTAAAAATTCTGCGCGCTTTTTTCTTATCCTCAGGTGTGCGTGCACTATATCAATCAGCTACTTGCTTATTATCACTATAATAAGCCTATTTATACTCTGTTTATCCTGTACTTAAGTCCTGTTATTCTGCCAAATAGCAATAAACACATCAGATTAAGGCCCGACAAAACATTATCCCCACCTATGGATACCATTCTGCTCGTCGATAACGGCTCCACCCGCCCCGAAGCCACCCTGAACCTGAGACGACTCGCCAATGAGTTAACCGAGCGTACAGGACAGGAGATCCATCCCGTATCGCTCATGCATTCGAACAAGATCCCTCCCTCTGAACTCAATAACCAGCCGGCACTGACCCTTGAACCATTTATAAAGAATCAACTGAAGCAGGGAACTCGCAACTTCATTATCATTCCCCTGTTTTTTGGTAAAAGCCGGGCACTGACCCGTTTTATACCCGACCAAATAGAAACCCTGCAAAGAGAGTTTGGTCCTTTTTCGGTCACGGTCGCCGAAGAACTCTGCCCCCTGCCAGCAGGCGAGCCACGGCTCAGCCAGATCCTTCATGACCATGTAGTTCAGGTCAGCGCAGAAAAACACTGCAAACCCGATCAAGTGATCCTGGTGGACCACGGCTCGCCCATTCCCGAAGTGACTGCCGTACGACAGCATATCGCCAAGGAACTTCAGGAACGACTGGGAGCGACCATACCCCTGAGCCAGGCCGTGATGGAACGTCGCCAGGGTAGCGAATACGATTTCAATGGCGACCTGCTGGAAGATGCGCTCAAGAAACTGGCCCGGAACAGTGCATCACAAACCATTATCCTGGCCATGATGTTTTTCTCACCCGGGCGCCATGCTGGTCCTGGCGGCGATATCGAGGACATCTACAGAAAGATTGAAGGCAAACATCCTAATTTCAAAGTCTACCCCTCTCCGCTGGTAAGCGAACATCCCAGCCTTGCCGGTATCCTGCAATCACGTCTGGAGAATTGCTGCCGACCTGAAATCTGAGACAGTCACCAGAAGCACCACATCGAAGGCATGGTAACCTCGAAAGGCGCACCTCTGTTTTTGAACGCGCTGAACACGTTACCCAGGGACGTGGTGATATCACTCTGACCTCCGGCGCCCGGTGTAACCTTGAATGGGAGCAGTGTTGATCGAAGGCAGAGAGTCGTAGTCGCTATGCATGTCCATTAAGACACACGATTCAGTGCTATCATTATGCAAATACAGCGGATTCAGAGATGCGGCATGAAGCGATCAGGGTTGCTGCCATCGCCCTCGGGCTAAAATGAATCGAACCAATACCGATCTATCAGAACAAGGCTTCGTCAATCTTATCTGACAGAATGGACAAATCTGGAAATCCCGGAATAGTATTGAACGGAGCAACAGATCAGCCAAAGGATACCTGAAATGTTATCCCAGAATATCTTTCCCCTATGTGAGATTGAAATTCCTATCAACAAAGTTTTAATCAGGACTGATATTGCCGTTTACACTGACTGGCTGGTGAACAGGGGATCAATTTTGTGAATAAAAAAGTACGCATTCTAGCTGGATTGACTGTCGCTGGGGTTGTAGCGGGTCTCGCTTATTGGTGGCACCTTTCTAATGAAAATCAGGGTGATGAGACCAAGATTGTTCTTTATGGCAATGTTGATATTCGCGAGGTCGATCTGGCCTTTAATAACAGTGAACATATTGACCGGATGCTGGTGCAGGAAGGCGACAGGGTAAGCAAGGGCCAGTTACTGGCCACCCTCGACAAGAGTCGCGTTCAGGCCGAGGTGTCTGCTGCCCAGGCCAAGGTCGATGCCCAGAAGGCGGCAGTGGCACGTCTTGAGACCGGTAGCCGTCCTCAGGAGGTGCGCCAGGCCAGGGCCAGCGTTGCTGCTGCCCAGGCCAAGCTGGTAGATGCAAAAATCACTTATGAACGTACCCAGCAACTGGTCAGGGATAAGGTTGCCTCAAAACAGACCCTGGACGATGCGAAGGCCAGCTATGATATGGCGCGGGCGGATCTGAAGGTCGCACAAGAGCTTCTGGCACTCGCTGTCGAAGGACCGAGGGTCGAGGATATCGCTGAGGCGAAGGCCGTATTGAAGGCCCAGGAGGCGCAGCTGTCGCTAACGCAGGAGGTGCTGAAAGACACCGAGCTATTCGCGCCATCCGACGGGGTGATTCGCAACCGCATACTTGAACCCGGTGATATCGCGACGCCGCAGACCCCGGCGTATACGCTGGCCCTGACCGATCCCGTGTGGGTGCGCAGCTATGCGCCGGAGAATATGCTTGGCAAACTGAAACCGGGTATGAAGGCCGAGGTGACTACCGACAGTTATCCCGGCAAGTCCTATCAAGGCTGGGTCGGGTATATCTCACCGACCGCCGAGTTCACCCCCAAGAGTGTGGAGACGCCCGAACTGCGTACCCGCCTTGTCTATCAGCTCAGGGTGTATGTCTGTAATCCACAGGATGAACTGCGTCTTGGCATGCCGGCGACGGTGACCATCCACCTTGATCAACCGCAGCCCCAGCCTGGGCAGCAAGTTCCACCCTGTTCTGAGTCCGGGAACGGCTGAGGTGGAGGCGCACAGAGCTGTGCCTGACTCTGCCCTGGTTTTCGAGGGCGTCACCAAGACCTTCGTTGCCGAGGGCAGAACCGTCAGTGCCCTGAAAGAAATGGACCTGCATATCCGCAAAGGCAAGGTCACCGGCCTGATCGGCCCCGATGGTGCGGGCAAGACTACCCTGATGCGACTGGCGGCAGGGCTGTTACTACCCAATGCCGGAAGCATTCATGCCCTGGGTATCGATGTCGTGCACAATCCCCTCGAAGTACAGTCTTCTGTTGGTTATATGCCGCAGCGCTTCGGTCTTTACGAAGATCTCAGCGTGCAGGAAAACCTGGATCTATACGCCGACCTGCAGGGCGTGGAGCCGGCCCTGCGTCCCCCACGATATAAGGAGCTGATGCACATGACCGGGCTGGGGCCCTTCACCCGTCGTCTGGCCGGTCATCTGTCCGGGGGCATGAAACAGAAACTCGGACTGGCCTGCACCCTGGTAAGGCCCCCGAGACTATTGCTGCTGGACGAACCCACCGTGGGGGTTGATCCTGTTTCGCGGCGCGAGTTGTGGAGTATTATTTATCGCCAGGTACAGGAGCAGGGCATGACGGTCTTGCTCAGTACCGCTTATCTGGATGAAGCGGAACGTTGCGACGAGGTCGTGCTGATGCACGAGGGGCAGGGCCTGGGGCATGGGACGCCTGAATATTTCCGCGAGCCCATGCGTGGCCGCTGCTTTCATATCACTGCTTCCAGTCTTAGCAAACGCAGTCTCCAGACACGCCTTTCAAAGGTGGCAGGTATCGTCGATGCCATTATCGAGGGCGAACAGGTACGCGTCGTCACCGCATCGCCGGGGCTGCCCGATCTGTCCGTGCTTGGGCTGGGGCCTGATGAACTGACGACAGAGGCGGCAGAGCCGATATTCGAAGATGCCTTTATCGCAACCCTTAAGGGTAAGCAGAAGGAAGATGACACGACGGACTTTTCTGCAGCCCTGCACACACCTGCGACGGATCAGGACAAAGGGTCCGTTATCGATGTGCATGATCTGCAGCGACGCTTTGGTGATTTTTACGCGGTGAAGGGCATTAACTTTGAGGTGCAACGTGGCGAGGTCTTCGGGCTCCTCGGTGCCAACGGCGCCGGCAAGACCACTACCTTTCGCATGCTGTGCGGACTATTGCCGGTATCGGCTGGGGAAGTGCATGTGGCAGGGCATGACCTGCGCCGGGCCGCGGCGCGTGCCAGGAGCAGGCTGGGCTACATGGCGCAGCGATTTTCGCTCTATCTTGATCTCACCGTGATACAGAACCTGCGTTTTTTTGCCAGTGCCTATGGTCTAAGCAGGGCGAAGGGAAAGGAGCGCATAGCCTGGGCGCTGGAGGGCTTTGAACTGGCCGAATATGCCAGCGCCAATGCCCGCGATCTGCCACTGGGCTTTAAGCAGCGTCTGGCGATGGCCGCTGCCCTCATGCATGAACCGGATATCCTGTTTCTGGATGAGCCGACTTCGGGTGTCGATCCGCTGGCACGCCGGGAATTCTGGCAGCGCATCAATGCCCTCGCCGAAACAGGGGTGACGATACTCGTTACCACGCACTTTATGGATGAAGCCAATTACTGCGACCGGCTGGTGATCATGGCCGAGGGCGAAGTTCTGGCCCAGGGCACACCGGCTGAAATGAAAGACCGCTTTCGCAGTGCGGATCATCCTGACCCGACTATGGAGGATGCCTTTATCGGACTGATCGAGGAACACGAGAAAGGCCGGGAGGATGCCGCATGACGCCCGCCGCGGCCAGTTTCATGCGCCTGCGCGGCATGATCCGCAAGGAGAGTCTGCAGATCCTGCGCGATCCCTCCAGTATCGCCATAGCCTTTGTCATGCCGCTGGTGTTGCTGTTGCTGTTCGGTTATGGCGTGTCACTGGATGCAAAGCATATCCCCCTGGCCATGGTGGTGGAACAGCCGGACAGCAAAACGGCCAGCCTGGTCGGTGCCTTTAATCGTTCGGATTATTTTAATCCGCTGTCATTCGACAGTATCCAGGATGCGCAAAAGGCACTGGACCTGCGCGAGGTGTTCGGTATCGTCTGGCTGCGTAATGATTTCAGCCAGAACCTGATGTCGCAGGACTCAGCCCCCATCGGGGTGATCGTCAATGGCGTGGATGCCAACAAGGCGCGTATTACCACGGGTTATATCCAGGGCGTATGGCAGGCCTGGTTTGAGAGCTATGCAGCGTCAAAGGGCGTGAAACTGTCCCAGCCGGTGGCACTGGAGCCGCGCATCTGGTTCAACGCCGCGGTGCGCAGCACGGATTTTCTGGTCCCCGGACTCATTGCCGTGATCATGACCCTGATCGGCGCCATGCTCACCTCGATGGTGGTGGCAAGAGAGTGGGAGCGCGGCACCATGGAGGCGCTGATGGTGACGCCGATACGCATCGGTGAACTGGTAATCGGCAAGCTGGCGCCATATTTCATCCTTGGCATGGGCGGCATGCTGATGAGCGTGGTGATGGCGTTGTGGCTGTTCGACGTGCCGCTGCGCGGGTCATTCTGGTTACTTTCCGCAGCCTCGGCGCTGTTCATGCTGGTGTCGTTGGGTATGGGACTATTGATTTCGGTGGTCGCGCGTAACCAGTTCGTGGCGGGGCAGCTTTCCCTTATCGTCACCTTTCTACCGGCCTTTATCCTGTCCGGATTTATTTTCCAGATCAGTGCCATGCCGGAGCCGATCCAGGTCATTACCCATCTTATTCCGGCCCGCTATTACGTGGCGATTCTACAGACCCTGTTCCTCGCCGGCGATATCTGGCCCATCGTCCTGGCTAACAGCGCGGCCCTGCTGGTGATGATGGTGATCTTTCTCGGCATAGCCTGGCGCAAGACCCATAAGCGGCTGGATGCCTGACTATGGGTAGTTCACTACAACGCATTATTGCGTTGGCCATCAAGGAGCTTCTGGCCATACTCAAGGACAAGAAAAGCCGTATCGTGCTCATCGGCCCGCCCATCGCCCAGTTGCTCGTGTTTGGCTATGCGGCTACCTTCGATCTCAACCATATACCGCTTGCCGTCTACAACGAGGACCGCGGCGCACCGTCGCGTGAGCTGGTGGCGCGCGTCACCGGTTCACCGCATTTCGAGCTGGTCGGGTATATCGATCATGATGCACAGATTGCCCCCCTGATCGATGACAAGGACGTCCTGATGGTGCTACATATCGGTCCGCATTTCAGCGAGGCGCTCAAGCTTGGCAATACGGCACATCCGCAGCTGATCGTCGACGGACGTAATTCGAACACGGCGCTGCTGGCCCTCGGTTATATACGCAGCATCTTCACCGAATTCAATATTGAGTGGGCAGAGAATCATGGCCAGCGCGGGCCGCCAGCCATATTGAAGATCCGGCCCTGGTATAACGAAAACCTGGTATCGCTCTGGTTCATCGTGCCCGGGATCGTCGGTCTTCTTACCCTGGTGGTGACGACCATCGTCACCGGCCTGTCCGTTGCCCGGGAGCGCGAGGCGGGCACCTTCGACCAGTTGCTGGTTACGCCGCTACGCCCGGTGGAGATCCTCATCGGCAAATCCGTGCCGGGAGTCCTCATCGGCCTGGTCGAAGGTAGTTTCATTCTGTTCATGGCGGTGTACTGGTTCGAGGTGCCGCTGCGTGGCAGCGTGGGCGCCCTGTACCTGGGGATGTTCCTGTTCCTGCTCTCGGCGGTGGGCATCGGCCTGATGATCTCCTCGCTGGCCGTCACCCAGCAGCAGGGTATACTCGGTGCCTTCCTGTTCCTCGTGCCCTCGGTCATCCTCTCCGGCTTCGCCACACCGATTTCGAATATGCCGGAGGTGGTACAGTACCTCACCTATATCAACCCCATGCGTTATTACATGGTCATACTGCGCGGTGTGTTTCTGGAAGGGGACTCAGCGGAACTCCTGGTTCACCAGTACTGGCCGATGGCGATTATCGCCGTGGTGACCCTGGCACTGGCGGGATGGCTGTTCCGCCATCGCATGAATTGAATTCTGGAATGACTATAGTCATTAGACCCAAACTGACCATTACATGTGCAGGTCACCACTAATATGCAAACCAAGCATTATCTGCCGCGAACGGTACCCGAATCCCTGCAGGGGCTAGCTACTCTGGCGCTGGATTTACGCTGGAGCTGGAATCATGGGGCGGATGACCTCTGGCGTGCGGTGGATCCAGAACTCTGGGATGCGACAGGAAATCCCTGGTTAATACTTGAATCGGTTTCCGATCAACGATTGACCGAACTGGCCGGTGACAGTAAGTTTCTCAATATACTTAAAAAGCAGCTTGCCGAACGAGAGGAATATTTCCAGGCAACAACCTGGTTTTCTTCTCAATACCATAACCGCTTGCAAGGACAAATTGCCTACTTCAGCATGGAGTTCGGGCTCAGCGAATCACTACCGATCTACTCAGGTGGCCTGGGGGTCCTGGCTGGTGATTATATGAAGACGGCCTGTGACCTGGATGTACCATTAATCGGTGTTGGCTTGCTTTATCAGCAGGGGTATTTTCGACAAGCACTGGATGTCTATGGCGAACAGCAGGAATTCTACCCCTATAATGATCCGACCATGCTGCCAGTGGTGCCGTTGCGGGACGATAAGGGCGAATGGGTTCGTATTACGCTGGATTTTCCGGGAAGGCCGCTTCGCCTGCGCACCTGGCACGCTCAGGTAGGACGCCGATCACTGTTATTACTCGATAGTAATGATCCGCTCAATGATCCGGGTGATCGCGGTATTACCAGCGAACTTTACGGTGGTGAGAAAGAGATGCGCCTGCAACAGGAGATGGTGCTGGGCATCGGCGGCTGGCGCTTATTGGAGCGCCTTGATATGGATTGTCCAGTCTGCCACCTTAATGAGGGCCATGCGGCCTTCGCAATCCTGGAACGTGCCCGTCACTACATGGAGCGTAGCGATCAACCATTTCAGGTTGCCCTGCGCGCAACACGTGCAGGGAATCTCTTTACTACCCATACACCGGTAGAGGCAGGCTTCGATCGCTTCAAGCCGGAACTGTTTACCTTATATTTCCGCGCATACGCGCAGCAATTGGGTGT